>CAKSGI010000005.1 GCA_934454005.1 uncultured Eubacteriales bacterium
AGCGATTACCATAAATAATGGTAAAAGACAAATTAATAACGTGAAAGAAACAAATATATCAAATATTCTTTTAATAATGAGACTGATTTTTTTATTACTAATTATATCATAGTATTTTTTTACGTCGTCGTTTTTTAAGTTATCAGGGATGTTATCCCATTGCTTTAAAATCATAACTACTCCTAAAATATATATTATTTCATTGTTATAATTTTATATTTAAATTTTTAACTTGTCAATGTTTAAAAGATTGATAAATATCGATTTATAAATTTGAGATAGAATTATTTTTCTAAAAGTGCATTTATAAAGATAACTATTGCAGGAAAAGTTTAAGGTAAAAATATATTAGTAGATGATATGAACTAATAAGAGGGGAAATTTTGAGATAGTGTATAATGATGTTGTTGAAAGACTTTAGTTAAGTAAGAAGGCCTGCGCATGAATATAATAAAGACGAAAAATTAAAAAAAGACAAGTAGTAACAAAATATGCAATTAAAAAAATGTTTGTGTTGTAAATAAATGTGAACTAATTTAAGAAAAAATAATTTTTTTTGTTTACAAATCAGATTTTATCTTGTATAATATATTCCGATATGTTATTCATATCAAACTTTTCATTATTTTTACCTTTTTTAAAGATAGTCGTTTCTCTTTGTCCGGAGGGACGATTATTTTTTATACTATCATAATTGAAGAATTTAAGTTATAATGTAAATAGTAGTATTTTTAATAGTATGTGGTTTATGAGGTGATATTTTTGAACACAGAAAGAGAAAAACTGTCTTCAAGATTGGGATTTATCCTTTTATCAGCGGGTTGTGCTATAGGTCTTGGAAATGTGTGGAGATTTCCGTATGTTGTAGGAGAAAATGGTGGAGCGGCTTTTGTATTGATATATTTACTTTTTTTAATGCTTCTTGGGATTCCTATAATGGTTATGGAGTTTTCTGTAGGAAGAGCAAGCAGGCAAAGTGTGGCAACATCATTTAAGGTGTTGGAACCAAAAGGAGCAAAGTGGCATCATTTTAACAAATTGGCTATAGCTGGAAATTATATGTTAATGATGTTTTATACAACCGTGAGCGGTTGGGTTTTAAATTATCTTGTATCTATGGCTAAAGGTGACTTTGTGAATAAGTCTCCTGAGCAGATTGACGTAGCTTTTTCAAGATTATTAGCTGATCCAGTTCAATCTGTTATATGGATGGTTATAGCTACTGCTATAGGATTTGCTGTTTGTATATTGGGATTAGAAAATGGTGTAGAAAAAATAACTAAAGTAATGATGTCTACTCTTTTTATTGTTATGATAGCACTTGCGATAAAATCAGTTACGTTGAGTGGAGCATCTGAGGGATTAGAGTTTTACCTTAAACCCAATTTTGATCTGATAAAAAAGAATGGAGTTTTTAATGTTGTTTCCGAAGCAATGGCACAAGCATTTTTTACATTAAGTATAGGAATAGGATGCATGGCAATATTCGGGAGTTATATTGATAAGGGTAGAAGCCTTACCGGAGAGGCAATAAACATTACAATACTTGATACATTAGTAGCTGTAATAGCAGGGCTTATAATATTCCCTGCATGTTCATCTTTCGGGGTTGATGTAACATCTGGTCCGAAACTTGTGTTTGTGACTTTACCAAACATTTTTAATGAAATGGTTGGAGGAAGAATTTGGGGAATACTGTTCTTTGTATTTATGTTTTTTGCGGTTATGTCAACGCTGATTGCAGTATTTGAAAATATAATTGCTTTTTGGATGGATCTTTTTAAATGGAGCAGAAAAAAGAGTACTATTATTAATTCTATTGTAATTATAATATTATCATTACCTTGTGCATTAGGTTTTAATTTGTTAAGTTCTATAAAACCTTTGGGTCCTAATACAAATATTTTAGATTTAGAGGATTTTATTGTAAGCAATAATATCTTACCAATTGGATGTTTAATTTATGTTATATTTTGTACTACGCGTTATGGTTGGGGATATGATAATTTTATTGAAGAAGCTAATCAAGGAAAAGGGATTAAACTTCCTAAAAATTTAAAATGGTATTTTAAATTTGTAATTCCGGCTTTAATTTTATTTATTTTTGTACAAGGATATTTGATGAATGTGAGAAGTTAACTACTTGAGATGTTTTTATTGTTCCAAACGCTGTAACAATGTTTTATAGTTAGAATTTATTAGATAAAACAAGCATATATTTAATTGAGATTTTAAAATTATAGATATACAAATTTTTGATGAAAGGAATTGAATATAATGTTTGTTTTATCTTTACGCATTTCAAAGAAGAAGATATTAATTTTTAGTGCAGCTTTTGCGATGATAGCATTGTTTGCATTTGCAAGTTTTAGAGGGAATAGTATGGATTCTCTTGCTGTTTCGGCTACTAAAAAGTATCCTAGTGATGCTATGGATAATAATCAAAGAGTGGAATTTTTATCTAATTGTGGATGGCAGGTAAATCCAAATCCTGTTGAAATTTGTGATATAAAAATACCAACGGTGTTTAATGATGTATACGAAAATTATAATCAGATGCAAAAAGATCAGGGCTTAGATCTTAAAAAATATATGGGAAAGGCCTGCAAAAGATTTTCTTATGAGGTTACAAATTATCCAGAATATGACGGAGAAGTAAGAGCAAATATTTTGGTTATAGATAACAAGTTGGTCGCTGGAGATATAAGTAGTGTGGAGCTAAATGGATTTATGCATGGCTTTAATAAATAATTTAAGTAACTCTCGATAAAAAGGTATATCGAGGGTTATTTTTAGTATATTAAGATAATAAAAAATAATTGAAACATAAAAATCTCGAAGTTGCTCGAATTTAATAGATATAGTATTTAAAATATGATTTATTTATATTATAATAGTTTTATGGATATTATATTTTTGCTTTATTTGGAGGTAGAAATGAAAACTTGTTGCTTTAGCGGGCATAGAATTATAAATGATGACATGATGTATTATATACAAGCACAATTATATAATTCTGTAAAAAATGCAATAAATGAAGGATATACTCATTTTATATCTGGATTTGCAAGAGGTGTGGATCTATTAGCGGCATCTATTGTTGTAGACTTTAAAGAGTCATTGTTTAAAGAAAAACACATAACACTTGAAGCGGCTATTCCTTATAAAGGTATATTAGAAAAAAAAGACTCTGTTTTTCAAGAGCTTTTGTGTAATTGTGATTCAGTTAGTATAATTAGTGAGAAATATTTTGTAGGATGTATGCATAAAAGAAATCTTGAGATGATACGCAAGTCTGATATGTTGATAGCCATTTATGATGGCAGACACAGCGGTGGAACTAAGTTCACAATTGACAATGCCATAAAGTATGGTTTAGAAATTAATATAATAGAAATATAAATTAAAAAAATTATTCCAGCTACATTAAAATGGGGTTGGGATAATATTTTGTTTAATTTTATATCAAGTTTTTTATTTTTGGTTAAGATAAAGAGATTATATATCAAATATTGTGAGAGTTAGAGTGCAAATCAGTAATGCTTATGTCGCAACACAACTTAATTCTTTTTATATTTGCATCTTTGGCAGACCTACAATATAATTTAATTAAGAGAGAAAGAGCGTGGAGTGATATATTTGAAAAAGTTATTAAGTTATACTCGTGCAGCAATAGATAAATACAAAATGATAAATGATAACGATAAAATAGCAATAGGTGTTTCTGGTGGAAAGGATTCATTAGCTTTACTCAATATTATGGCAAAATTAAGAGAATTTTATCCTGTAAAATTTGATATAATGGCTATAACAGTGGACCCGTGTTTTAATGATGCTAATATGGATGTTTCTAATATACAAAAGATGTGCTATGATTTAAATATAGATTATATCGTTAAGAGGACAAGCCTAGCCAAATTAGTATTTGATGAATTTAAGGCTGAAAGCCCATGTAGTCTTTGCTCTAGAATGCGCAGGGGCATACTACATAATATAGCTAAGGAAAATAATTGTACAAGATTAGCGTTAGGCCATCATTATGATGATGCAGTTGAAACATTTTTAATGAATATATTTAATGGAGGAAGAATAGGGTGTTTTTCACCTGTGTCGTATCTTTCTAAAAAAGATTTGTTTTTAATACGTCCTATGATATTCTGTAAAGAGAGAGATGTAATATCATTTTCAACAAGAAATAGTATAATTGTTGAAAAAAGCAAATGTCCGGTAGATGGTAAAACGGAACGTCAAAATACAAAAGAGTTAATAAATATATTAGAAAAATCCTATCCAGATATTAAGCAAAAAATTATGGGTGCAATGCAGAGGTCAAACATTGACAAATGGGGATTAAACTAGAAGTAATGGTTGGGTGCATATCAAATCATAAATATATTTGTATTAATTTTATGAATAATATAAATTGCAAAAGAGATTTTCTAATCTACTTTTATGATGCAGTTATATATCTACGAATTTAAAATTATTATAGCCAAAAACTGCATTTAGTTGTATAATAGTAGAAGAGTTTTAATTGGAGGTAATTTTGCAATGAGTTTTGGTGAAAAAATTCTCAAATACCGCGATGAAATTATTAAAGATATAGAAAAATTGGTGAGCATAAAGTCTTATTCTGATAATGAAGGTTGTTCAGAGGAATCTAAAAAGGCGCTTAATTGGGTATTATCTAGAGCAGAAGAAATGGGATTGGAAATCGATAATGTTGATAATGTTGCGGGTCATGCTCAGTATGGAGATTCAAACAACTATGCTGCGGTACTTACTCATGTTGATGTTGTTCCTCCAGGATCAGGTTGGAGTAGTGATCCATTTAAATTAACAGCAAAAGATGGAAAACTTTTTGCTAGAGGGGTTGCTGATGATAAAGGTGCTGCAGTGGTTGCGCTGTATTGCCTAAAGGCGCTGAAGGAAAACGATGTTAAAGGCAAAAGGCAAATTAGGGCTATATTTGGTGCTATGGAGGAAACTGGTCAAGAAGATATGGAAAGGTATTTTTCTAGATATCCTCTTCCGCAAATGGCATTTACTCCGGATTCAGAATATGGAATCTGCAACAGAGAAAAAGGAATATTACATATAGAATTATCTCAAGATAATGATAGCAAAACTATTTCAGAATTTCATTCTGGTTCTGCCATTAATGCTGTGCCTGATAGTGCTTACGCAGTGTTTAATTGTACAGAAAATGATGAACATCAGCTTCAGAGGCTCGCGGACGCTAAACAAGGGCATTACGTTTTTAAATATACACCTAACGGAATGAAAGTAGAATCAACTGGTAAAGCTGCCCATGCTGCTAATCCAGAAAATGGATTCAATGCAGCAACACATCTTATAAGATTATTAGCTGCAAATTTTGGTCATAAAGCTTTAGGAAAATTGTGTGCATTTTTAGATTCTACAATTGGGCTAGAAATACATGGTGCATCTATGGGAGTAAAAAAAAGTGATAAATATTCTGGCAGTTTAACAATTAATGTTGGAAAAATAGATATTGATACTAAAATGGCAAAAGCTTATTTAGACATTAGATATCCTGTGACTAAAAATGGTCAAGCGATATTCGAAATTATACGAAAACGTGCTGAAAAAGATGGAATAAATGTAAAAGCTATTAATCATCAAGAACCACTATTTATAAAAGAAGATATCCCACTTATTACCTTACTTAAAGAGTCATATAGCGAGGTTATGGGAAAAGAACCCGATCTTTATTTTACAGGTGGCGGAACTTATGCAAGATCGCTTAAAAACAAAGGAGTTGCATTTGGTCCATTTTTTAAGAATGAGGAACCTAGACTCCATGATTCAAATGAGAATATAAATATAGATAATTTTATGTTGCATGCACAGATTTGTCTAGAAGCGATGTATAAAATGTTTACTGTAGAATTCTAAGTTAAAAATTAAAAGGGGTGAGGAACTTGTATTCAGAGTATATGATAAGGCATGAGGCTAGAAATCATCTAAAAAATAATAACTGGGGAAAATCAATAGCTGTTACTATTTTTTCATTATTATTTTCATCTATTGTTTTTACATTATTGAAACTGCTTTTTATTCCTATGAATGAATATATAAAATTAGACTCCTTAAATTATTTTTCCGATATTTATATTAACAAAGAAGCTCTTATAGAAATGATTAAAAAAGTAGATCCTGCAACTATGAAGTTGTTTTTTGTGATGTTTGTATTTACAGTGATAATTATGTTTATTATTTACTGTCCATTTAAGTTGGGAATATCAAGATTTTATTATTTTATAGCTAATGGAGAATCTCCATCCGCAGATGAAATTTTTTATTATTTTAAAAGTAAAACTAGATTTATTAGATCTTTGAATTACGGGTTTAGAATTACTGTAAGATTGATTTTATGGTTTTTATTGCTTAGTTTACCGGGGATGTTATTAGTAGCTATATTAGGATTTATAAGTGTATCTTCAACATTTTCAGAGCAAATATTTTTTTCTATGGTAATAGTATTTTTAATCCCGATTGTTAATGTTATAGCTTATGTTATATTTGCAATAATTTGGCTTAGATATTTTTTATCTGATTATTTAGTAATTTTAAAAGAGGATCTTAGTGTATCTAGTTGTATAAAGATGTCGTTCAAACAAATGGTAGGATTTAGATTAGCTGTTTTTAAACTTTTCATAACCTTTGTACCGTGGTTGTTAACATGTTTTTTTGTTCTTCCTTGTCTTTATGTATTGCCGTATATTACAACATCAAAACTGACTTGCGCGAAATGGCTACTGGTAGAAATTGATAAAAGAAGGAGCTCTAACTGACAATTTCGTATTTGTAAATTGATTTAATATTATATAAAGTAACGCCAGCTTAAGATTTATCAAAACTTTAAGCTGGCTTTAGATTTACATAGTTAATAAACAATTTTTTGTTTTATTAACAACTGTTTTATTATTGTTACAGTTTTGTAAACATATAGAAATATTCTCGACAAATATTTTATATATATTAAACTTATGATATAATATATTTTATGATTTTAAAATTTGAGGTAAATTTATGAAAATTAATAATATAAATGAAAATATAATTGTAGGACGTAACTCAGTTAATGAGGCCATTAGATCTAATAGAACAATAGATTATATTTTAGTAGGAAATGGCAATATTTCTGGTTCGATACTCCCTATAATTTCAAAAGCTAAGGATAAGGGGATAGTTATAAAAGAATGTAACCCTAAAAAGCTTGATTATATGTCTCAAAATGCCCCGCATCAAGGAATAATTGCGGTTGTTGCCGCTTATAAATATTCTGAACTTGATGATATTTTTTCTTTTGCAAAATCTAAAAATGAATCTCCTTTTATAGTGATGGCTGAAAATATTGAAGATCCGCACAATTTGGGGGCTATAATTCGTTCTGCAGAATGTGCGGGTGCGCACGGAATAATTATTCCAAAGCGCAGGTCTTCTGGTCTTACATATGTTGTTTCAAAAGCATCTGCTGGAGCTATAGAATATATACCTATAGTTAGGGTAACTAATATTGTATCTACAATAGGTAAGTTAAAGGATATGGGTGTTTGGGTTTTTGGTGCTGATATGGCCGGGGAGACTTGGTGCCAGACTAGCTTTAGTGGTCCTGTTGCACTTGTGATAGGGAATGAAGGGTATGGTTTAAGTAAACTAGTTAAAGAAAAATGTGATAATATTGTATCGTTACCTTTAAATGGATCTATTTCTTCATTAAATGCATCGGTTGCTGCGGGTATCTTGATGTATGAAATATCTAGGCAAAAGCATCATATTGAAAGCATAAATGATTGGACGTGAGTTTAATGGGAAATAGATATGATGAAGAATTTTCTGTTGATGATATACTAAAAGATGCTGAAGTAATCAAAGAAAAAATTATAGAACGAGAGAAAGAAGAACAAGGAAAAAACATTAGCCAAAAAGTGGAAAATATAAAAAACGATATGGCTGATAAAAAACATTATCCCGAGGAAAACAGTTTTTCTAGTAAACTTAAATTAAATAAAAAAAATAAAATGGAAAATATTTTTAGCGATACAAGCAATAAAATAAAAATTAAAGTTACAAATCCTTTAGATGTTGTTGATGAAACTATAGACTTAAAATCAGAAAATGCTGTTAAGACTGTTAATAATATCAAAGAAGAGAAAAAAGATAAAACCTCTAGGCCGCTAAATGTAAAGGATAAAACAAAAAATAAAACCTTATCTAACAATGCTGATATTAAAAAGAAGGATAATGAAAAAGATTCTAATAGCTCATATAAAGGAAAAGATAAAATAAAAAAACCAAATATACCAACTATTGAAATAAGAGATGATTTTAATACAAGACCAGATGCAATTCGTGCTGAATTTGAAGAATTAAAAAAATATAATGATTCAATAAAAGAAACAAAGTATAAAACTGAGAAATCTGATTTTCAAAAAACTAAAATTGAAAACAACAAAGTAAAAAAATATAAATTGTTTTTATTAAACAAAAAAGAAGAATGCGATCCTTATTCTGAATTTTCTGATGATTTTCAAATGCAGGATTACACATCTCCTAACGATATAGACCGAATCAAAAAAGATTTAAATTCTGATTGTAAGTTAGAATCTACAAGATCTGTATTTTTATCTATATTTATGTTAATTAGTATCGGATTTACTTTATTATTAAAATTTTTAAATTATTTTCCTCAATTAAATGACTCGAAAGTTGAAATAATATATCCGTATACAATTTTAGCGTTATTATTAATATGCTTTTTTATGTGTTTTTCAACTGTAAAGAATGGGATCAGTGGTATATTAAAATTTAGAGGAAATATTGATAGTCCAGTGTCATTAGCTTTAATTACGTCGATAATTCAATCTAGTATTGTCTTTTTAGATGTGAGCAGATTTGGTGAAGCGAAGAATAAAATTTCTTTATTTGCTGGAATAACCATTTTAGGCTTACTTTTCAACTCTCTTGGAAGATTATATAAATTGATGAGAATACGTAAAAATTTTAAATTTGTCTCATCGGCATCATCTAAATATTCGTTGAAGTTACTTGAAGATGACGAAAAATCATCTCAAGTTATAGATAAATTAAAAATAAAAAAACCAGTAATTGCTTATCAAAAGAGGGTCAATTTTTTAGATGATTTTTTATCTATTTCAAACGATCCAGACCCTAGTGATAAATTTTTGTTTTATATGTCACCTGTTTTAGCTATACTATCTTTTATATTATCCTTGATTATACTTATTATTAAAAAGAACATATTTGAAGCTATAAGTGCGTTATCATTAATTTCGTGTATGTCCATACCTATGTGTTCTTCATTTGCAATCAATTCATCTCTTTTTTATGTTTGCAAAAAGTCCTTAAAAAGGAATTCCATGATTTCTGGATATAAGGCTATAAAAGATTTTTCTGCTGTTAATACTGTGGTTGTAGATCAGAATGATATCTTTCCGAGTGGCTCTGTAAATCTAATAGGGCTTAAAACATTTTCTGCGTTACGTCTTGATGATTCTATTTTAGCAGCAACTTCGGTTGTTAATAGTGCTAATAGCCCTGTTAGTTCGGTATTTGATAGTGTATTAAAAGAAAAATCTTCGTCAATACCAAAGTCATCCGAAACAAAGTACATAAATGGATTGGGGCTTGTTTCTTGGGTAAATGGTAAACGTATTTTAATAGGTAATAGAGAACTCCTAAAAGAATATAAAATAGCTCCGCCATCAAAAAAATTTGAAACACAATATCAAAAGAAACATCATGAGATAACATATCTTGCAAAAGGTGGAGAATTAGTAGCTGCCTTTATCCTTTCATATTCTCCGATTAAAGAAATTAAGTTAAAGATGCAAAATTTAGAAGAAAATGGAGTGGCGATAGTTGTAAAGACGACAGATCAAAATATTACTCCTGAATTTATTGCCGACAAGTTTGGTATATTTGTTAAAAATGTGGAAGTCATTTCTAAAGACGAATTCTATTTAGTTTCTGATATGGATGGTCATGTGGATGCTTCAGCACCTGCAATTTTGGCTTCTAAAGGTAATATAGCTTCATTTTTTGCACTTATAAGTTCTTGTATAAGGTTGCATGCTTCTATACTTGTTACAACGACACTTCAAATAATATCAGTCATTTTAGGGGTTGTAATAGTTTCTATGATTTCATTTTATTCCTGTGGTGTTGAATCGATTGGTTTTTTTGAAATTTTGATATACGTATCATTGTGGAGTCTTGCTACAATATTTATATCTAAAGTAAAAAGACCCAGATAGCAATTAAATTTTTGGGGTTATGTAATAATATTTATTAATGTGCACATAATACTTTAGGATCAGCTTTTATTGGTTGGTCAACAGATTTAATCTGTATTAACTTTTATGAGGTGAAAGCTATGAAAAATTCTGGAGGAAACCGTAGTATTCAGTGCACAGTTGATAAATGTAAGAATCATGCTCAGTCAGAACAGTTTTGTACTTTAGACGCTGTAACTATAGGTACTCATGAACCAAATCCAACAGTTTGTCAGTGCGTTGACTGCGAGTCTTTTGTTGCTAAAAATAGCTAGTTAAAGCTCTCCCCCTTTTTAATTTAAAAGCTGTCGATTAATTGGTATTTATTTTCCCAATATATCGATGGCTTTTATGTTTTATGTTATAATTAGATGATAAAATTAGTATGGAGATAAGTTATATATGGCTGTTAAAAAAAATGATTTGATAAATTTAAATATATTAGAGATGACATCTCAAGGCGTTGGTATTGGAAAACATGAAGGACTAGTCATATTTGTACCATCATCTTGTTCCGGAGATATCGTAAATGTTAAAATTTTGAAGGTAAAAAAGAGTTACGCGTTTGCAAAAATTCAAAAGGTTATAGAATATTCAAAGAATAGAGTAAGTATAGATTGTCCAGTGTACCTAAAATGTGGTGGATGTTCTTTAAGGCATATTGATTATGAGTATGAGTTAAGGGTTAAGGAGCAAAAGGTAAAAGATAATATATTAAGAATTGGTGGAATTTCAGATGTTTGTATAAAAAGGATAGTTCCATCACCAAAAGTAAACTACTATAGAAATAAATCACAAATTCCTATTGGCACAAATAATGAAAACATAGTAGAATTAGGATTTTTTGCGCTACATAGCCATAGGATAGTAGAATGTGAAAATTGTTTATTACAGCCATTATTTTTTTCCGACATTATAAAGTCCTTCAAAAAGTGGGCTATAAAGTATAAAATAAGTACCTACGATGAAAAAACTCATAACGGGATACTGAGAAATTTATATATAAGGTATGCAGAAAAAACAGATGAAGTAATGGTATGTATAGTTGTAAATTCTAATTCAAAAATAAAAAATGAAGATGAACTATTGGCAATTTTAAAGAGTGAGGTAAAAAATTTAAAAACTGTTATAGTGAATTACAATACTAATGATACAAATGTTATTTTAGGGCAAAAATGTCGCACTATCTATGGAGATGGATATATAACGGATATTATATGTAATCTTAAATTTAATATATCGCCGCTTTCATTTTTTCAGGTAAATAGAGCGCAAGCTGAAAATTTATATAACAAAGCAATAGAATATGCTAATATTACTAAAGATGATATTATATTAGATCTCTATTGTGGAACTGGAACAATAGGACTTACAATGGCATCGCGAGCCAAGAAATTGATTGGTGTAGAAATTGTGGAAGACGCGATTATAAATGCAAGAAATAATTGCAATTTAAATAATATTACAAACGCTGAATTTATTTGTTCTGATGCCAAAAGTGCTGTTCAAAGATTAAAGGCAAGAGGGGAATCTCCGTCTGTAGTTATATTGGACCCGCCGAGAAAAGGCTGTGATATTGATACAATTAGTACAATTGCCGAGATGAAACCTAAACGAGTAGTGTATATATCGTGTGATTCCGCTACTCTTTCAAGAGATCTAAAAGAGTTTAATAATAAAGGGTTTAAACCTATAGAGATTACCCCGTTTGATATGTTTCCTAGAACTAGCCACGTGGAGTGTGTGGCTCTGTTGACTAAAGTACACAACTGATTTCATAGCTCTGGAGGTGCTTATCTTTGCAAAAAAAGAAAAACGAAATAACTATCCGTTCAAGTGCGGCAGAATATCTGACCTATGTTGCCTCTGTGGGAGATCAGGCAGACAGCATTGAAATGCGTTATGAAGATGAAAATATATGGCTCACACAGAAAATGATGGCAATGCTTTATGGCGTAGATGTACGCACGATAAATGACCATATAAAGAAAGTGTATAATGATTCGGAGTTAGAGGAAGTGGCAACTATCCGAAAATTTCGGATAGTTCAAACGGAGGGCAATCGCCAGGTCCAGAGAGAAACAAATCATTATAACCTACAAATGATTATTGCCGTTGGATTCAAAGTTAATAATGAACGTGCAGTGCAGTTCCGCAAGTGGGCAAATGGTATTGTGAAGGACTACACCATCAAAGGGTGGGTTATGGATGACGAGCGTCTGAAACGAGGCACTTATCTGACAGATAAATATTTTGATGAACAGCTTGAGCGTATCAGAGAAATCCGTGCAAGCGAAAGAAAGTTTTATCAGAAAATCACAGATATTTATGCCACTGCCATAGATTATGATAAAACTTCTGCAACAACGAAAAGGTTTTATGCCACGGTTCAGAACAAAATGCACTTTGCAGTTCACGGTCATACGGCGGCAGAACTGATTGTGGAACGTGCCGACCACCAAAAAGAGCATATGGGACTTACCACATGGGCAGATGCTCCGGACGGCAAGATTAAGAAAAGTGATGTGACGGTTGCTAAAAACTATCTGAGCGAGAACGAACTTCATCAACTGAACCGTATGGTGACGGCATATCTGGATTTTGCGGAAAATATGACTTTGAGGCACATTCCTCTCACTATGGCAGATTGGGAGAAACGACTCAACGGTTTTATAGAAATGTTTGATTACGGTATTTTACAGGATGCCGGAAAAGTTTCCGCTGAAATAGCAAAACTCCACGTTGAAACTGAGTTTGAAAAATACCGTGTTATTCAGGACAGATTGTTTATGTCTGACTATGACAGATATTTGCTTGAGTTGGAAGAAAAAGTAACAGAGGAATAAGAGGAAACTTTGAAGTTGGAGGTGCAATTATAGAAACAGATTGTGTTATCAGAGGAATTAAGCAAGGAGAAATAGAAAGAGCATTATGCTTGGTTTGGAAAGTATTTCAAGAATATGAAGCACCCGATTACACAAAAGAGGGCATAGAAGAATTTTACAAAAGTATTCACGATGAAAACTATCTGTCTAAACTCTGTTGGTACGGCGCATTTATTCAGGAGGAATTAGTTGGTATTATTGCCACAAGAAGCGAGGGAACACATATCGCATTATTTTTTGTGGATGGAAATTATCATAGACAAGGCATTGGAAAGCGTTTGTTCCAAACTGTACAGAAGAAGTGTTACACTGATAAAATGACAGTAAATTCATCACCTTATGCCGTTGAGGTATATCATAAATTGGGTTTCACTGATACAAATGCAGAACAAACGGTAAATGGTTTGCGATTTACACCAATGGAATTGGATAATAAAACAAGAACATCAACTTATATGGATGGTAAGGTTAATGAGTAAATACACTACACTATGGGAATATGTGCAAAATAGAAACGAGCAGTCATTCAAAATGACCTATGCTGAAATAGAAAATATTACAGGTGTGCCGATAGACCATTCTTTTTTGAAATATAAAAAGAAACTTGTGGAATACGGATATGAAGTCAGCAAAATTTCTATGAAAGAGCAGACGGTTGCTTTTAATAGATTAAACAGAGAAGTTGAAGGTGAGATATGAATGGATTGATAGTAATAGATGTTCAAAAGTCATATATGACAAAGTACGAAACAGACCTGTTAGAAAGAATGAACAGACAGATAGACATTGCCAAGAAGAATCAGTATGACATAGTATATATCAAAAATACTAAGATGCTTCGCAGGGGAGCTGTTACGGATGAGTTTGCTGATGAATTAAATATTGTATCGTATAATGAAAAATCAGATGCTTTTTCTTCGGAACAACTGATTTCATACCTTAATTCAAGAAATATTTCAACAGTGGAGTTGATTGGTGTAGATGGGAATTCATGTATCAAGGCAAGTGCAAAGGGTGCTGTGAAAAACGATTTTAAGGTTTCGATAGCACTTAACTGTGCAGGAATCACCAATTCTGAACTGTTTGACAAGACAAAGGAACAGCTCAAAAAAATAGGTGTTCGGTTTATATAAACAGTAGACAATATTAAGTTTTATTGACATATTTCCATAAACAACTTAACTACGAAAAAAGATGTGGATATGTTCCTTTGCACGCAAAAATAGCAAAGACATTTATGCTATCGTATCGAGCCATGTTGAAATGGTAGTCCTTTTGGTTAGGGAAAAGATTGATTTTTAAAAAATTGATACATTAATTAAAAAGGACAATTATATTAAGCTTGGTTATTGGACTTTTATGAGTCAGACGTGATTTCTCAAAGCATTCAACCTAAATAGCACTGGACACATTGCAATAATTAATATGTCTACTAACGAGTTTTTTACATAACTTGGGTGTCACACGTTTTTATTGTTTCCATTCTTTACTTTTATACATTATTTTTATGAAACAGGTGTGGAGATATACTGTATATACATTGACTATGATATTGTATTGTGTTAAAATAATATGGGAACTTGTGGAGGGGTAATTAAAATGGTTATTTTTAAAAACAGAATTAATATTAAAATAGTATGTTTAGCAATGTCAGTTATTTTGTTTTTGTCATTATTTGGGTGTAACAAATCTAAAACTGATAAATCAGAATATCCAGTTACTGTAGCAGGAGTGACAGTAAAAAAAAGTCCTGAGAAAGTCCTTGCATTATCTGATTCTTTAGCCGATATTGTTTTAGCTTTAGATCTCGAAACAAAACTCGTAGCTAGGACAGATGAAACTACTCAAGCCAAGTTATCGCCATTGCCGACTGTAGGAAGTCAGTCTAATATAAATGTTGATAGTATAGTTGAATATTCTCCTGACTTGATTCTAGTAGACAAAGAGTTAAACCAGGAAACCTTATCTAGACTTGAGAATGCTAATATTCCAATTATATTGCTAAATCCAGCGAATTCAGTAAGTACATTTAAATCTTTGTATATAGATATAGGAACAATATTAAAAGGAAATAAGTCAGGGAAAGCATTAGGAGAAAAAATTTCGAGTAGTATTTTACTTACTATAGATAATATATCAAGACTAATTCCTGATAGTGGAGTTAAACCAACTGCATGTTATTTTTATGATTCAAATAAGAAAATTGCAACAGGCGATACATTTGTTTCTAATTTGATAGATTTTTCTGGAGCTACTAATATTGCAAAAGGTTTGTTGGACTTAAAAATTGATACTCAAATATTAAAGATGTCTGACCCCACTTATATATTCTGCGCCCAGGGCGTAAAAGAGTCACTTTTGGAAGATAATACTATATCGTCTTTAAGTGCAGTATTTAATAATAACGTATATGAGATGGATAAATACTTAATGACTAGGCAAGGGCATAGTGTAGTAGATGCTGTTACATATATGGCAGGAAAAATGTATCCTGAACTGGAGTCATCTAAAAAAGGGAATAAGTCTAAAAATGTAAATCCTAAACAATCTGAACAAAGCATAGATGCAAATATAAGTAATGATACAAATAAAGATGATTCTTCAACGGATAAAAAAAATAAAACTCTAATTTATGGAGAATCAAGCGACGAAGTTTTAAAATTAGAAAAGCGGCTTGACGATCTTGATTTTATGCCTACAAAACCAGATGGAGTTTTTGACGATTATACTAAAAGAGCAATAACTGATTTTCAATTTATAAATAATTTATTAACAACTGGTGAGGCTGATGAAAAAACATTAGATTTAATATTTTCTGATGAAGCTATACCGAGAGGAGAACCGTCAAGAGAAAAATAGGTTAAAATAAAAAATTGACCCTTATATCCAAAAAATGTATAATTATAAAAGATAAAGTTTTATAAAATGTTACAAGGGAGAGTTTAACTTGTTGCAATCTTTGCTTAACATAGGGCTATCCTCTTTATTATTTATAGTAAGGGTGGCTCTACCTATTTTGGGATTCCTTATTGCCTTAAAATGCTTTATATCTATGTATAAAAATATTAGAGAGGAAAAACCTTTAATAGCACTTTTTAATTCAATTACTGGTGATTATATACCTGTACTATATTGGGAGAATTCTATTGGTAGAAGTAAAAATTCTGATATAGTTCTTACCGATCCAGCAGTTTCTAGAGATCATGCCGTTTTAATGAGGCGCGATGAAGGTTGGCTAATTTGTGATACTAATTCAAAATCTGGAGTACTGGTTAACGGAAGGAAAGTTGAAGATAAAAAACAGGTTTATATAGATGACGTAATATCTGTTGGTGCAACATCTCTTATTTTAAAAAAGCAGAGTGACTATGCAAAGAAAACAGGTATATGGGATGGCAAGACTAAATTTAAAAAGAAATTTGCATCATCATCTGTAGGAATAATGCTTTTAATTACTATTTTTCAGGCACTATGCGCACTTGAGCTCTGTTTTGCTGAGGATAAATTTAGTTTTATTCCTGTAATACCTTTTTTAATGTTAAATGCTTTATCTTGGGTTCTTCTTGGATTTTCTAGAGGAATATTTAGGAGAGTTACTTTTGAACTAGAGGCTATTGGTATACTTTTAGCTAGTATAGGAATTTCTCTTATTGCAAGTTATGATATTAAACAAACATATACACAAATAATATCTATTTTTATAGGTATGATTATATTTTGTGTCATTATATTTTTAATAGAGAATCCAGATAGAGTTATGAATTGGCGCTGGGCGGTGATGGGCTGTGCTGTAGTTTTTTTAATATTAAATTTAATATTTGGATCTACAAAATTTGGATCTCAAAACTGGATAATGATAGGATCTGTTTCTGTTCAACCATCAGAGTTTGTTAAAATTGCATTTGTATTTGTAGGAGCTTCAACTCTAGATAGACTCCAAACAGCTAAAAATTTAACAGAGTTTATTATATTCTCAGGATTATGTATAGGTGCCCTATTTTTAATGAATGACTTTGGAACAGCGTGTATATTTTTTATAACATTTTTATTGATTGCGTTTATGCGTTCTGGAGACATAAGAACGATAGTATTAATTATAAGTGCGGCAATAATTGGTGCTGTTATGATATTAAAATTTAAACCATATGTAGCGCATAGGTTTTCTGCTTGGGGCAATGTTTGGGATTATATGTATTCAAGTGAGGGATATCAGCAAACACGAGTGTTAACTTATTCTGCGAGTGGGGGGCTTTTTGGTTTAGGATTAGGCAAAGGTGAGCTTAAATATATAGGTGCAGCACCAAGTGACCTTGTATTTGGGATGATTTGTGAGGAAATGGGCCTTATAATTGCATTGATAGTTGTTATATCTATAGCAATGTTAACTCTATATTCTAGAAAATCAAGCTCTAAAAGTCGTTCTACGTTTTATTATATATCGGCATGCTCATCAGCGGGGCTGCTATTATTCCAGACATGTCTTAATGTATTTGGCGCAACAGATGTATTACCGTTAACTGGTGTTACTTTACCATTTGTAAGTCTAGGTGGATCTAGTATGATATCTGTTTGGGGGCTGCTTGCATTTATAAAGGCAGCGGATGAGCGAACATATGCGGCAAGGAAATTATAATTTTAGAACTTACTTGAGGATGATAAGATATGAAAAAAACAAAAAGGAGATCATTAGTAGTATATATTTTATCTGTTGGTTTTTTTATAGGGATCAGTTTGTTTGTTTTTCGGATTGTGACTAATGCGGAGTCTTGGGTAATGAAGCCTATAAATGGTCATTTATCAGGAGATGAATTAAATCAATCAGGTACTATATATGATACAAACGGTGTAGTATTAGCAGAAAGTAAAAATTCTAAAAGAGTTTATAATAATGATATTAATGTTAGAAAGGCATTAATGCAAACGATAGGAGATGGAACACCTAATATATCAACATCTATCCAAAATGTTTGTAAATCTGAATTGTTCGGCTATAATTTTGTTTTGGGATTGTCGGCACCGCCAAGATTTAGAACATCTAAAGATATAACTTTAACATTGAATAGTGAACTTTGTAAATATGCCTATCAAAAAATGGGGGACAAAAAGGGAGCTATATCTGTTTATAATTATAAAACGGGAGAGATTTTGTGCTTAGTAAGCACACCAACTTATGATCCAGAAGATCCTCCGGACATAAGCTTAGATACAACTGGTAAGTATGATGGCGTATATTTAAATAGAGTGTTATCTGGTGCGTTAACGCCAGGATCTACTTTTAAAGTTATTACATCTTCAAGCGCTATTGAAAATGATCCTAATATATATAACAAAACTTTTACTTGTCACAAAACAGAAAGTTTTGGTGTTGACAAAATAACTTGTGTGGGTTATCATGGAAATATAGGTATAAAAAGGGGGTTTGCAGAGTCTTGTAACATTACGTTTGCAAATATTGCGATTAATCTTGGTGCAGATAAAATGACTGCTACTGCTAATAAAATGGGATTCAATAAAAATTTGCAAATAGATGGAATAACTCTAGGGAAAAGTGTGTATGATGTTAAAAATACTAGTGATGTATCATTAGGTTGGTCTGGAGTTGGCCAGTATACAGATGTTGTTAATCCTGCGCATATGATGATGATAATGGGAGCTGTTGCAGATGGAGGCAGACCTACTACTCCGTACTTAATAAAAAATATGTCGTCAAGGTTGGGGATAAAATCTCATATTGGAACAGCTAAAAAGGGCGATGAAATGTTGAGTAAATCTACTGCTGACGATGTAAACGATCTTATGCGCAATGCTGTTACAAGTAATTATGGACCATCTAAATTTAAAAATTTAGAAGTTTGTGCAAAAACTGGTACTGCAGAAGTCTCTGATAATAAAGCTAAAGATCCACATTCATGGATGGTTGGATTTTCTAGGGACTCAGATTGTCCATTAGCATTTGTTGTTGTTGTTGAAAACGGAGGATCCGGGATAAAAGTTGCTGGCTCTATTGCCGCTGATATAATGGATAAAGCTCAGAGTATACTCCGTTCATCAAAATAAATTTAATTGAAAAGAGGATAAGTTTAATGGAATATGTTTTAAGAACAAAAAATTTAACTAAAGCATTTTCTTCTGAATTAGTTGTTAATTCTGTTAACATGAATATTCGCAAAGGTGATATTTATGGATTTATAGGAAAAAACGGTGCAGGAAAAACAACTCTTATGAGGACTATTGTTGGTTTAGCTGTACCTACTAGTGGAGAAATAGAATTATTTGAATCTAAAGATTTAGATAGTCAAAGATCTAAAATAGGAACTATAATAGAATCTCCGGCCCTATACCCAACATATACAGCAAAACAGAACTTAATAGTGCAACAGAAACTATTATTAGGAAAAGTTGATTTAAAAGAAATTGATGAAATACTTAAAATGGTTGGTCTTGATGATGTAGGGAATAAAAAAGCAAAGAAATTTTCGCTTGGTATGAAACAAAGGCTTGCAATAGCAATTGCGCTTATTGGTAAACCTGAATTTTTAATTCTAGATGAACCTATAAATGGATTAGATCCAACTGGTATAAAAGAAATTCGCAACTTGATTTTATTGTTAAATAAAGAACACGGTATAACAGTTTTAATATCTAGTCATATATTAGGTGAACTTTCAAAGGTTGTAACATGTTATGGTGTTATCCATAATGGAAAGCTTATTGATGAGTTTGATGCTAAATCTTTAAGGGAGAGAGTTCAGTCATATTTAGAAATAAAGGTTGATAGTACTGAACTTGCAGGAAAAATTATAGAGGAAAATTTAAATACAAAAAATTATGAAATTTTAGAGAACGATACAATTCACCTTTATGATAATATTGATGAATCAAGTAAAATAAATAGCCTTTTAGTTCAAAATGGAGTCACTGTTTATTCTATATCTAATTTTGGCGAAAATTATGAGGACTACTTTATAAAACTAATGGAGGGGCAAAAAGATGATTAATTTATTAAAAGCTGATATATATAAATTGTTTAAGGGAAAGGCAATATATGTTTGTTCTGTATTGTCTGCTGTGCTTATGGCAATATACTTATTTACTGAGTATTTTAGGAATATTGAGACGCTTAATAGTGTTCCAGAAGAATTTAAAATGTATGTTAATAATGGTTTTAGCGCTGTTATGTTTATTCCGTACACATTTATTTCAAGTGTAATGATTTTACTGATTATAGTGGTAACTATTGTTGTTGTGTTTGATTTTTCTAATGGCACAATAAAGAATTATGCATCAAAAGGATTTAAACGTGAAAAAATTTATTTATCTAAGTTTATAGTATCATTAATTGTACTTTTTATTTTAATTGCGATAACTTTTTTAACATGTGTAGTTACTGCTTCTTGCTTATGGGGATTCGGTGATATACCTCAAGATTTTACAAAGAATTTATTTAGAATGATTGGGTTAGAAATGTTAGCATATACAGCAATTTTGTCTGTGTTTATCATGATATCTATGCTGATAAGAAAACTTGGTATCTCTCTTGCGGTAAATTTGAGTATGATATTTTTGTTGCCAATAGTAATGGTACTGCTTTCTGTACTTGTAGAAAAAGTTTTTAAATTAGGCTTTAAAATAGGGCAATATTGGGTGCTTAATTATCCTGAGATGTTAGCTCATTATAACTTAGATCAAACTGTAGTTACGAGGTCTATAATAGTTTCTTTAGTAACTATTTTAGTTACGTCATTTATAGGAATATATACTCTTAAAAAAAGAGATATAAATTAATAAAAAATAAAATAATTTTGGCTGATATAGTTCGAGATTCGATCCCACTATATCAGCCATTTGTTTTTTATAAATTTAGACTATTTATCAATATAATCTCTAATTTTGAGTGTAGCTCCAATTTTTTTACATAGATTTCTACACTTTTCTATTTCAGATTTATTATCTCCTGTATAAACAATAGATAAATAAACGTTTGGTATATATTTTAGTGAGTTTTTTGTAAAATTTATAACAGCGTCGAATGCATTTATACCAAATTCGGAGTGGCATATTTTATCGTATTCTTCTTTATTCGATGCGTTGAGGCTTATGGATAATGTATCAACAAGATTTTTAAAGTTGATGGCAGTATTTTTTCCATTTATTAAGTCAGAAAGACCATTCGTGTTAACTCGAATTTTTATATTTGATATTTCTTTTATTTTAGAGCATATATAAAGCATATCGTCTAATCTGCATGTCGGCTCGCCGTATCCACAAAATACAAGTTCTGGGTATTTTTTTAAATCTCTTTTTAATATGTCAGAAAGGATTTCATCTTTTGAAGGTTCTCGATCTAGCCAGAGTGATTCGGAATCTCCAACTGAGTCTGTGTTGTTTCTTAAACAGAATTCACAGTTATTGGGACACCTATTGGTAATGTTAACATATAATTTACTTTCAAATACGTATGTGATAGTCAATATAATTCACCTCATATAAGCGATACACTTTATAAATTTATTGAAAATAAATTGCAAGCGTTTTCGGTAGATATATTTAAAACATCGTTTAGGCTAATATTTTTTATTTCTGATATTTTTTTAGCAGTAGTTAAAATATGGTTAGAGTCACATCTCTGCCCTCTGTATGGTACAGGTGTCATATATGGTGCATCGGTTTCTAATAATATGCGGTCAATAGGTGTATATTTAACAACATCTATTATTTTTTTTGCATTTTTAAATGTAACTGCTCCACCAATACCAATATACATACCTATTTTTATAATTTCTTCTGCCATTTCAGGGCTGCCAGAGAAACAATGTATAACACCCTGTGCTATATATTTATTTAATAGTTCCAATGTGTCTTTATGAGCTTCTCTGTTGTGTACAATAATAGGTTTATTGAGATTTTTCGATAAGAGTATTTGTTCTTCAAATACTTTTATTTGGCTTTCTTTTTTAGAAAAATCATAATGATAATCTAAACCAATTTCTCCTATAGCAACTGCTTTTTTAAACTCAAACATTTTTTCTAGTTCAACTATGTAATTGTTTGGAACAGAATCCACCTCATTAGGGTGTATTCCAAGGGCACAGTAAATTATTTCATACTTTTTAGATAAATCAATACATTTTTTTGAGTTGTCAATATCTACACCACAGTTTATTATTGTGTTGACATTGTTAGATAACATAGAAGTGAGAAGTTCATCGCGATCATCATCAAATTTAGTATCATCATAATGTGCATGAGAGTCAAATATCAATTTCATAATTACTCCATATAATTTTTATCTAATAGTGCTGCCAGCAGGGATGTTATCAACAAATATCACTTTAACATCATCTTTATTACATTCTGCAGCAAGTATCATACCATTACTTTCAACTCCACAAAGCTTTGCTGGTTTTAAGTTAGAAACTAAGATAACATTTTTTCCAATAAGGTCTTCAGGTTTATAATATTGTGAAATTCCAGATACAACTGTTCTTTCGCCGCTGCCATCATTTAAAGTTAGTTTCAAAAGTTTTTTAGATTTTTTAATAGCTTCACAAGCAGTTATTGAAGCAACTATAAGTTTAACTTTAGCGAAATCTTCTATACCAATTTTTAATATTCCTTCAATATTTTTATTGTCGCTATTTTTATTAGAACTTGGTCCTATAATATTGTTTAACTCTTCTATTTCTTTTTCTGTATCTATACGTGGGAATAAAGTATTTCCCTTATTTATATATGCATTATGAGGAAGTAGTCCCCACTTGTTAGCGCTTTCCCAATTAGTTATATCTTTATTAGCACCAATTTGTTCCTGAATTTTGGAAGCAGTATTAGGCATGAATGGTATTAGAAGAGAACTTATTATTCTTAATGATTCACAAAGATTATATAAGACTTGTGCTAACCTATTTTTCTTGTTTGGATCTTTACCTAATATCCATGGTGTTGTTTCATCAATATATTTATTAGCTCTTGCAATAACTTTCCATATTTCAGACAACGCAGATGAGAACTGGAATTTTTCCATTTGTGTTTCAAATTTATTTCTTAACTCTTTTACCAGATTTATTAATTCGTCATCTATTGGTTCATGATCGTGTTCATTAGGAATTGTTCCATTAAAATATTTTTGAACCATTGCTGTTGTTCTTGATAACAGATTTCCTAAATCGTTTGCAAGGTCAGAATTAATTCTATTTATTAGGGCTTCATTTGTGAAATTACCATCAGCTCCAAAAGGAATTTCACGCAACAAAAAATACCTTATTGCATCTACACCATAGCGATTGCAAAGTATGTTAGGATCTACAACATTGCCTTTCGATTTGGACATCTTACCTCCTTCACCGAATAACCACCAACCATGTCCATACACTTTTTGAGGTAAAGGAAGATCAAGAGCCATTAAAATAGCAGGCCAAATTATTGCATGGAAGCGGATAATTTCTTTTCCAACAAAGTGAACATTAGCAGGCCAGTATTTTTTATAGTTAGAGTCATCATCAGATCCAAACCCCATTGCAGTAATATAATTTGTAAGTGCATCTAGCCATACATATACAATATGTTTATTATCAAAGTCTACAGGAATTCCCCATGAAAAGCTAGTTCGAGTTACACAAAGGTCTTCTAATCCACTCTTTATGAAGTTTATCATTTCATTTTTTCGGCTTACAGGAGACAAAAAGTCAGGGTTATCATCATATAGCTTTAATAATTTGTCAGCATATTTTGAAAGTTTAAAGAAATATGCTTCTTCTTCAGCCCATTTTACCTCTCTACCACAATCTGGACATTTGTTATCTTTAAGTTGAGTTTGTGTAAAAAATGCTTCACAGGGTTCACAGTACCATCCTTTATATGTGCCTTTATAAATTTCACCTTTTTCATATAGCATGTTAAAAATTTTTTGGACTGACTTTTCATGATATTTATCGGTAGTACGAATAAATTTGTCGTTTGTAATTTCTAGCAGTTCCCAAAGTTTTTTAAATCCATCAACTATTTCGTCTACATATTCTTTTGGTGTAATACCTTTTTCTTTTGCTTTAAGCTCTATTTTTTGTCCATGTTCATCTGTTCCTGTTAAGAACATAACATCATATCCAACAAATCTTTTGTACCTTGCCATAACATCGGCAGCAACAGTACAGTAACTATGACCTATGTGTGCATTACCAGATGGATAGTATATTGGTGTTGTTATATAGTAAGTATTTTTATTCACGGTTATGACCATTCCTTTCAGTAAAACAAGAATTTATTTATATATTATAACACTATTAATTATGTATTTAAACTCTTACTATGTTTAATTTAATCCATATTCGCCAATAGAAGAAAATAACCTGTTAATTTCAGCTTTTAAACCCTTATATTTTTCAGATTCAAGAGAAGGATCTTCATCAATTAATTTAGAAGCTATATGCTGAGCCTCTATTAAAATGTTAGTATCGGTCATCATATTTGCGATTTTAAGCTCTGGCAAGCCATGTTGTTTATGTCCAAAAAAATCTCCAGGGCCTCTTAATTTTAAATCTTCATCAGCTATTTTGAATCCGTTGTTAGTTTCCTTCATAATTTTGAATCTTCTTAATGCTTCTTCATTTTGTGCATCAGATACCATAATACAATAAGATTTATAAGATCCACGTCCAACGCGTCCTCTTAATTGGTGAAGTTGAGATAACCCAAATCGTTCTGCATTCTCAATCATTATTATAACAGCATTGGGATTATCTATACCAACCTCTATTACTGTAGTTGATATTAGTAAAGAAATGTCTTTATTATTAAATTTATCCATAATATTTTGCTTTTCACGGGGTGACATTTTTCCATGGACTAAGCCGATATTAAAATTTTTAAATATGCCTGAAGCAAGTTCTTCATAATATTTTTCTGCAGATGCTAAATTACTATCGCTTTCTTCAACTAGAGGACATACTATATACGCTTGTTTACCTTCATTAATAAATGATTTAATAAAGTTAAGAGCACGGTACCTTTTTTTGCTGTTAATTAGAAAAGTATCAATTTTTTGTCGTCCAGCAGGCAGTTCATCTAGAACTGATATATCTAGATCTGAATACATAATCAATCCAAGAGTTCGTGGAATTGGTGTTGCAGACATTATTAACATATGTGGAGATTTACCTTTAGAAGCGAGCTTCGCTCTTTGAGAAACGCCGAACCTATGTTGTTCGTCCGTTACGGCAAGGCAAAGCGAAGAAAATTCAACGTTATCTGTTAATAAGGCGTGTGTGCCAATAATTATGTCAATTTCCCCTAATTTTAATGCCTCTTTTATTCTTCTTTTTTGAACGATTGGGGTAGATCCTGTTAAAAGTGCTATTTTTATATTTGTTTGCGAAAACACGCTAGAAAACCAATTGTAATGTTGTTCAGCTAATATTTCAGTTGGAGCCATAATAGCAGTTTGCATATGGTTTTTATATACTGTATAAGCAAGCGCCGCAGCTACTGCTGTTTTCCCAGATCCAACGTCTCCTTGTATAAGTCTGTTCATTATAGATGTATCTTTAGACATATCTTTTGTACAATCAGATATAGCTTTAATTTGTGCATTTGTTAGAGAGAAGGGGAGAAGTTCTTGAAATACATTAAAATAGTTTTGCTGTATTTTCATAGCATTTGTTTTTCTTGATTTATACTTTAAATTTAGTAGCCCAAGCTGCAATATTAAAAGCTCTTCGAATATAAGCCGTTTTCTGGCTTTTAAAAGATCTTCATTAGATGTAGGAAAATGTATGTTATTTAAGGCGCACTTTAAATCTACTAGATTGTATTTTTCCCGAATGCATTTAGGAATAGGGTCTTTTATAGTTTTTGGTAGTAAATTGAGTGCGTTTTTAACGCAATTTTCAATTTTTTTAGATGTAAGTCCTTGAGTGGAGTGATATACAGGATGCAAACTATGAGCTAAAGAAGCATCTTTAAAATTAGGTGAATTCATTTCTTTTCTTGAGTTTCGATAAATTACTTTTCCATAAAAAATGAATTCTTTGCCTTCGGTAAGTGATTTAGAGACAAAAGGAATATTAAAATATGTAATGTTCATAGTTGAATAATTATCGCAGATTTTTAATTTATAAAGGGTCATACCTTTTCTAATAATACTTTTTTGTACAGGTGATGCCACTATTCCTTTAACACAGCATATTTCGTTGATAGGGCAAGATGATATTGTATAAGGATTAGACCAATCTTCGTAAGCTCGGGGGTAAAAAAACAATAAAGAACCAACGCTAGATACACCAAGTTTATTGAATAACTCAGTGTATCTAGCGCCAACACCTTTTAAAAATCTTATATCTTTATTAAATAATGATGCCATAATTTTAACTTCCTTAGTATTAGAGAAGTATTATTAATAATAAGAATTGATTTAAGTAATTATTCTATAGAAACAATAAAATAATATACTGGTTGATCACCTTTAATCAATGTTACATCAATATGAGAATTAACTTTTGACTTTATTGCACGTAAAGCTTCATCTGCTTGCTCATCAGATATATCTTCTCCATAAATTAAAGTTATGAATGAAGTGTTTCTATGAACCATTGATTTTGTTAGTTTTGCAACAGCTTTTATAGGATTTTTTTCTGTAAATACTAATTTACCATTATCAAGAGCAATAATTTCATTCTCTTTTATTTTAAATCCGCCATATTCTGAATCTCTTGCTGCAAAAGTTACCTGACCTGTAGAAACATTATGACATACATCAGACATGATATTTCTGTTATTATCAGAAGACAACTCTGGATCGAAAGAAAGCATAGCAGTAATACCTTGAGGAATTGTCCTTGTTGGAATAACTATTACTTCTCTATCTTCAACTAATTCTGCAGTTTGTTCTGCGGCCATAATTATATTCTTATTGTTGGGCAGTACATATACCTTTTTTGCAGGCGTAGCAAGTACAGCTTCTAAAATA
>CAKSGI010000006.1 GCA_934454005.1 uncultured Eubacteriales bacterium
GAATAACTGCAACTTCTTCGGCTGTACGTAATCTCTCTAAACCTTCAAGAGTAGCTCTAACAGTATTGCATGGGTTCTTAGATCTTAAAGCTTTTGTTCTAATATCTTTTATTCCTACAGCTTCAACAACTGCACGAACAGGTCCACCTGCGATAACTCCAGTACCAGGAGCTGCTGGTTTCATTAAAACTCTTCCTGCTCCAAATTTTCCAATAACTTCATGAGGTATTGTTGAACCTCTTAGAGAAATTCTTGTTAAATTCTTTTTAGCATCTTCAATTCCTTTGCGTATAGCATCTGGAACCTTACCTGCTTTACCTATACCAAAACCTACTATACCGTTCCCATCACCCACAACTACTAAAGCTGCAAATTTGAAAATACGGCCACCTTTAACAGTTTTTGATACACGGTTAATTGCTACTACTTTTTCTTTTAAATCCAATGTGGAAGCGTCAATTCTAGCCAAAAGTTATTCCTCCTTCTTTAGAACTTGAGGCCGCCTTCGCGGGCGCCTTCGGCCAGCTCTTTGACGCGGCCGTGGAATATATATCCGCCTCTGTCGAATACAACTTCGCTTATTCCCTTTTGGGTGGCACGTTCTGCAACAAGCTTGCCTACTTTTCGTGCGGCTTCTTTATTTCCGCCATAACCATTTAAATCTTTGTCCAGTGTTGATGCCGATACCAAAGTTATTCCTTTGATGTCGTCAATCAATTGGGCGTAGATATTATTGGTGGAGCGGAAAACGTTTAGGCGCGGGCGCTCACTAGTGCCCTTAATCTTACTGCGCACTCTACGGTGACGCTTAAGTCTGGCTTTATTTTTATCAGCCTGTTTCACCATTGTTATTCACTCCTTAATTACTTCTTACCGCCCTTACCGGCTTTACCTTCCTTGCGGCGGATAACTTCATCGACATATTTAATACCCTTGCCTTTATACGGCTCTGGTGGACGTTTTTCTCTAACTTCAGCTGCAAACTGTCCTACCTTTTGTTTGTCGATACCAACTATAACAATTTTATTGGGGTTTGGAACTTCTATCTTAATATCATCTGTATCAGATACAGTAACTTGATGAGAAAAACCCAAATTCATAACTAAGTTTTTACCTTGTTTTTGTACACGGTAGCCTACACCATTAACATCTAACTCTTTTTTATAACCATTTGTAACTCCTTCAATCATGTTGCTGATTAAAGTACGTGTAAGGCCATGAAGAGATCTATTTTTTTTGTCATCGTCAGGACGAGTCACTGTTATAACTGAATCTTCAATTTTAACATTCATATTAGGGTGAATTTTTTGTGTCAAAGTACCCTTAGATCCCTTTATTGTGATAACGCCGTTTGATAGTTTTGCTTCAACTCCGGCGGGAATATTTATAGGTTTTCTTCCAATTCTAGACACTTTAGCACCTCCTTACCAAACAAATGCAAGGACTTCGCCTCCAACATTTTCTTTACGTGCTTGACGATCTGTCATAACACCTTTTGATGTTGAAATAATAGCGATACCAAGGCCTTTAAGAACCTTTGGCATATCCTCTACATTGCTATAGATTCGAAGACCAGGTTTTGAAACTCTTTTCAAGCCGGAAATAATAGGTTTTTTACCCTCACCGTATTTAAGAGTAATTTTAATAATTCCCTGTTTACCATCTTCGATTACTGTAAATTTCTTTATATATCCTTCATCAACAAGAATCTGTGCAATAGCCTTCTTCATGTTTGATGCAGGAACTTCTACTGTTTCATGCTTAGCCGAACTCGCATTGCGAATTCTTGTAAGTAGATCAGCAATTGTATCAGTTATCTGCATGTACCGTTTACCTCCTTACCAGCTGGCTTTTTTTACACCTGGAATTTCGCCTTTATAAGCAAGTTCCCTAAAGCATATACGGCATATTCCAAACTTACGAAGGTAGGCATGCGGCCTGCCACAGATTTTACATCTGTTGTATCGTCTTGTTGAATACTTCTGAGGTTTTTGCTGTTTGATTTTCATTGAAGTTTTGGCCACAATAATCCCTCCTTATCTTGCAAACGGAGCACCCATAAGAGTTAATAACTCACGTGCTTCTTCGTCAGTGTTTGCGGTGGTTACAAAACAGATGTCCATTCCGCGAACTTTGTCTATTTTGTCATAATCTATTTCCGGGAAAATAAGTTGCTCTTTGACACCCATGTTGTAATTCCCTCGACCATCAAATGAATTTGCATTAATTCCCCTAAAGTCTCTAACTCTAGGAAGCGCTACATTGAAAAGTCTATCTAAAAACTCATACATTCTATCGCCTCTAAGAGTAACTTTAACTCCGATTTTCATTCCTTCACGAAGTTTAAAGTTCGCAACTGATTTTTTAGCTGTGCATATCATAGGTTTTTGACCAGTAATTGCAGCAATATCAGCTACTATTGAATCGATAACCTTTGAGTTATCTTTTGCTTCACCAGCGCCAACGTTGATAACTATCTTATTAATCTTTGGTATTTGCATAACATTTTTATAAGAAAATTTCTTCATCAGCTGTGGAGCAACATCATTTTTGTAGTACTCCTTTAATCTAGCCATTTTATATCCTCCTTACAACGATTTTCCGCATTTTTTGCAAACGCGTTCCTTTGTGCCGTTGTTTATTTTATGAGCGACACGTGTAGGTTTGTTGCAATTTGGACATACAAGCTGGACTTTACAAGCATACATTGGACCCTCGGCTTTAATAATTCCGCCCTGTTCTCCCATTTTACGAGGTTTAACATGTTTAGAAACCATGTTAACTTTTTCTACAATAACCTTACCCTCTTTAGGGCTTACCTCTAAAACCTTGCCCTTTTTGCCACGCTCTTTGCCGCTTAGTACTACTACGGTGTCACCCGTTTTAACATGAACTTTTTTAATCATCAGTGAACACCTCCATTAAAGCACTTCGGGAGCAAGACTTAAAATTTTTAGATAATCTTTATCACGTAATTCTCTTGCCACCGGCCCGAATATACGGGTGCCCCTTGGGTTTTTGTCATCTCTTATTAAAACGGCTGCGTTTTCATCAAATCTAATATATGTTCCATCTTCACGACGTACACCCTTTGCTGTTCTAACAACTACCGCTTTAACTACATCGCCTTTTTTCACAGTGCCTCCCGGTGCTGCTTTTTTTACAGAAGCAACAACGACATCTCCGATATTGGCGTACCTCCTGCCTGTACCACCGAGAACGCGAATACACATAATCTCTTTTGCCCCGGTATTATCGGCAACTTTGAGGTAGGTCTGCTGCTGTATCACAGTGCGTTCCTCCTTTTAAAGTTGAAAATATTCAACTAAATCAAAAATTTATATACTATTTTGCCTTTTCTAATATACTTACCAAACGCCATCTCTTATCTTTGGATAGAGGACGAGTTTCCATTATACGAACTCTATCGCCTATTCTGCACTCATTATTTTCATCATGTGCTTTAAGTTTGATTGTGCGTTTTATAATCTTTTTGTAAAGTTTATGTTTTACACTATTTTCAATAGCGACCACAATGGTTTTATCCATTTTATCGCTTACGACCTTACCGACCTCTGTTTTTCTCATATTCCTATCGCTCACGTCGCATCCTCCTTCCCTTACGCTTCAACGCTGTTTAGCTCGTTTTGACGTAGAACTGTTTGCACTCTTGCAATATCTTTTTTAACAGCTTTGATACGCATTGGGTTTTCGAGCTGGTTAATTGCAAGCTGGAAACGTAGGTTAAAAAGTTCAGCCTTAAGGTCTTTTAATTTAGATAGAAGCTCCTCGTTTGTTAAGTCTCTCATTTCTGAAGCCTTCATTACTGCTCACCACCCGTTTCTTCCTTCTTTACGAACTTGCATTTAATCGGCAATTTATTCGCCGCTAGTCTCATTGCTTCTCTTGCGGTTTCTTCAGGGACATCTGCTATTTCAAACATTATTCTTCCTGGTTTAACCACTGCTACCCAATATTCTGGAGCTCCCTTACCTTTACCCATACGGGTTTCAAGAGGCTTTTTAGATATTGGCTTATCAGGAAAGATTTTTATCCAAACCTTACCAAATCTTTTACAATAACGTGTCATAGCAACACGAGCTGCTTCAATTTGGTTAGCTGTAATCCAAGAAGGCTCCAAAGCTTGAAGGCCATACTCTCCGTGAGAAACCTTGTTTCCACGAGTTGCTTTACCAGTCATACGGCCTCTGTGAACTCTACGATATTTAACACGTTTTGGTAACAGCATTATTTGTTGCCTCCTTCTTTTTGGACTCTACGAGATTCTCCTAAAACCTCTCCTTTATATAACCAAACTTTTACGCCGATTTTACCATATGTTGTATTTGCTTCTGCAAAACCATAATCAATATCAGCTCTAAGAGTTTGTAGCGGAATTGTTCCCTCATGGTAACGTTCTGACCTAGCAATTTCAGCTCCGCCTAAACGACCAGACACTTGAGTTTTGATGCCTTTAGCACCAAATTTCATTGCGCGTCCAATTGCTTGTTTCATAGCACGTCTAAAAGAAATTCTTTTTTCTAGCTGTGCTGCAATATTCTCTGCAACTAATTGAGCATTAAGATCCGGAGATTTAATCTCAACTATATTAATGTTAACTGGTTTTTTTAACTTTGCTTCGCATTGGGCACGAAGTTTATCAATCTCGCTTCCACCTTTACCGATTACCATACCCGGCTTTGCACAGTGAATATGAAGTCTCACTTTTGAAGCTGTACGTTCAATTTCGATCTTAGGTACACCTGCTGCATAAAGTTGTTTTTTTAGCATATTACGTAGATTATAGTCTTCAACTACATAATCGCCAAAATCTTTATCATTTGCAAACCAGCGAGAATCCCAATCTTTAATTATGCCAACACGAAGTCCGTGTGGATTTACTTTCTGGCCCATAGTTTACCTCCTTATCTGCCTATTCTTGTTCCTTCAGCACTAGGGTTACGTGCGAGGTCCTTTTGTTTATTCTAAATGCGCGACCCTGCGCTCTTGGACGAATGCGTTTTAGGATCGGCCCCGGACATACAAAACATTCTGAAACATATAGTCTTGAAACATCCATTTGATGATTAGTTTCAGCATTAGCTATAGCTGATTTTAACAATTTTTCTAGGTCCTCACAGGCAGCCTTTGGGGTATGCTTGAGGATAGCCATCGCATAATCGACCGGCTTATTTCTTATCAAATCTAGCACGATAGACACCTTACGAGGTGAAATTCGGGCATGTTTTAGGTAAGCCCTTGCTTCCATTGCGTACACTCCTTTCGGCTGTTATTTTTTAGTTGTTTTTGATCCTGCATGACCTCTATATGTCCTAGTTGGAGCGAATTCGCCAAGTTTATGGCCAACCATATCCTCTGTAACATATACTGGCACATGCTTGCGGCCATCATGTACCGCAAAAGTATGACCTACAAAGTCCGGGAAAATTGTCGAAGCTCTACTCCAAGTTTTAAGAACTTTCTTTTCACCGGCCTTATTCATTTCCTGAATCCTTTTAAGCAACACAGGCTGTACATAAGGACCCTTTTTTACGCTTCTTCCCATAATTTACAAGCTCCTTTCTGTACCATTTATTTGCCATTTCTGCGTCTAACGATAAATTTATCGGAACTTTTGTGCTTTTTACGAGTCTTATATCCAAGAGCAGGTTTACCCCAAGGAGTAACAGGTCCTGGACGACCAACTGGTGATTTACCCTCACCACCACCATGCGGGTGATCATTTGGGTTCATAACAGAACCGCGAACTGTAGGTCTTATACCCATATTGCGCTTACGTCCTGCTTTACCAATTTTAACATTTTCGTGATCCAAATTTCCTACTTGGCCAATTGTAGCCATACAATTAATTGGAACATTTCTTAACTCGCCTGATGGTAATCTTAAAAGAGCTAATCTACCCTCTTTTGCCATCAATTGAGCCATATTTCCTGCTGCTCTTGCAAGCTGAGCTCCTTTTCCAGGATACAATTCAACATTATGAATAAATGTACCTGTTGGAATATTTTCTAAAGGTAAAGCATTTCCTGGTTTAATATCAGCATCTTTACCTGCTAAAATTGTATCTCCTACTTTTAACCCGTTTGGTGCAATAATATATCTTTTTTCGCCATCTTCATATTGAATCAATGCGATATGTGCTGAACGGTTAGGATCATATTCCAGAGTTAACACTTTTCCCGAAATATCAAACTTTTGACGTTTAAAATCAATTAAACGGTACTTTCTGCGGTTTCCGCCGCCTCTATGGCGAACAGTAATTCTACCATAACTATTACGCCCGGATTTCTTATTTAGAGGAGCTAAAAGACTTTTTTCTGGCTCTACTTTTGAAAGTCCGGAGTAATCTATAACCGACATATTACGTCTAGAAGGGGTAGTCGGCTTAAAACTTTTAATTGCCATCTGATTCACTCCTTTTTCTATGGCTTGGCGGGAAATACTCCCATACATTGCCTTTTTATCTGCTTTAGATTTAAATATTAATTACTATATCATGCCTTCAAAGAATTCTATCTCTTTGCTATCTTTAGTTAGAGTAACAATAGCTTTTTTCCATGACGGAGTGTAGCCCTGTGTTCTACCCTGACGACGTAAATGACCTTTAACATTTAAAGTATTTACTTTAGCAACTTTAACTTCAAATAATTCCTCAACTGCTTTAGCAATCTCTATTTTATTAGCATCTTTAGCAACTTTAAAAGTGTACTTTTTCATGGCCGTTCCCGTCATACTCTTTTCTGAGATAACTGGGCGTATGATTATATCTTGTGCTGCCATTATGCATACACCTCCTCAATTTTGCTTACAGAATCTTTTAAAATTATAAGTTTATTAGCGTTTAACATATCGTATACATTTAATGTATTTACCTGAGTTGTTTTAACTCCGGGTATGTTCTTTGCTGAACTTATAACTTTTTCGTCTACTTCTGGAAGAACAATCAACGCTTTTTTGCTAACACCTAACGCTTTTAACATCTCTACAATTGTTTTTGTCTTAAACTCATCAAGCTTAATAGAATCTAGTATTATTAAATCTTGATCTAAAACTTTACTTGAAAAAGCAGACTTCATAGCAAGTCTTCTAACTTTTTTATTAACAGAAAAACTATAACTACGAGGTTTAGGAGCAAATACAACACCACCATGTCTCCATTGAGGTGCACGTGTTGACCCCTGTCTTGCATGGCCAGTTCCTTTTTGTCTCCAAGGCTTTCTACCGCCCCCTGAAACTTCAGAACGTGTAAGTGCTGATTGTGTCCCTTGACGTTTATTCGCAAGATAATTTACTACCATTTGATGCATAACAACTGCATTTGGCTTTATTCCAAACACATTATCAGAAAGGTCGACTTTGTCTACCTCCTTACCTGACATATCAAGTACTGCTAATGTAGGCATTACAACTCCTCCTTCCTTTACGCTTTAACGCTATCGCGGATAACTACTGTACCACCATTAGGGCCTGGTACTGCACCTTTGATAGCGATAAGATTATTTTCAGCATCCACTTTAACAATCTTTAAATTTTGAACGGTTACTCTTTCTGCACCCAAGTGACCGGCCATTTTTCTGCCTTTAAAGACTCTAGAAGGATCTGAGCAACATCCTATTGATCCACCATGACGAACAACTGGACCTGAACCATGACTCTCTTTAAGTCTTTGGAAGTTCCAACGTTTAATTACGCCAGCACATCCTTTACCCTTGCTAGTTCCTGTAACATCAATTTTGTCACCAATAGCAAAAGTATCCACCTTGATAATATCTCCTATATTATAAGCGCTTATATCATCAAAGCGAAACTCTCTAAGTGTTCTCTTAGGAGCCACATCAGCCTTATCAAAATGACCTTTCATAGGTTTATTCACTTTGTGAGGCTTTAAGTCGCCAAAGCCGATTTGAACTGAATCGTAGCCATCATTTTCTACAGTTTTTTTCTGAGAAACAACGCAAGGACCAGCTTCAACAACTGTTACTGGAACTACATTTCCTTTTTCGTCGAAGATTTGCGTCATACCAATCTTCTTACCAATAATTGCCTTTTGCATGTTTTACCTCCTATATGGTTATTGGTTGAGTTTCCCCAACATGACCCTCTTGCGGTTGGTTGAATTAAAGTTTAATCTCTATTTCAACGCCAGCAGGGAGTTCTAAGCCCATCAAAGATTCAACAGTTTTATTTGATGGTCTGAGAATATCGATAAGCCTTTTATGAGTTCTTGTTTCAAATTGTTCACGGCTATCTTTATATTTATGAACAGCACGTAGAATAGTAACAACTTGTTTCTCTGTTGGTAGAGGGACTGGGCCCGAAACTCTTGCACCTGTGCGCTTTGCAGTTTGCACAATTTTTTCTGCAGACTGATCTACCAACTGATGATCATAACCCTTTAACCTTATCCTAATTTTCTCTTTGACTGCCACTATAATCGCCTCCTTATTTTAGATGGCGGGCGCGCTTTTTGTTCTTACACCGCTCCGGGTGTTTCATTGGAAAACATTTAAAAATCCGGATAGACTTAATCAGTCAAATCCGGGGAAAACTCAAAAAGCGGTCAGATATAAAACTATACCTTTTTATTTTTGTCGCCCGGTTTAAAATCGGACATACTCCACGGAAAAACCGGCCCTACAGCCGCAACCTCCCGCTTCATCGCATATCTATTGCAGTCACGCTCTATTATAATACCATATATATATATATATTGCAAGCCTTTTTTGAAAATTAATCACGTATTTCCTGCGAGACCACAACACAGCTTAAAAGCAGTAGAGTATTCAATAACTTTTGAGTACAAAAGCAATGAAAAAGTTAATTTTGTATCAGTTATAATTTTGCAACAGTAGAAACAAAAAATCTCCAATAAAATATTACATTGCAAAACCTTCTAATAACAAATAGAACAAAACTTAATATAATAAAAACGACTTAAAAGGGTCACTCCCTTTCAAGCCGTTTTTATAAGTAAAGTGTCTCTGTATAATAAAAGTAAATAACATATTTTCAATAAATACTTAATAGTAATAGGCGAACAATCAGATACTACTAAACGAATATACTTCCCAAAACCAAGACAGTGCCACTAACCATATCATCCGGCTATGCTATATATCCAACCTCTACTTAAAATATCTAAATGTACCATTAGTGTTTTGTTTTCACGTATACAAGTATTTATTATAGACCTAACACGATCTTTCCCTTGAGGACAATTCCTGCTATCAACTAGCTTAAGATCATCTTTCAAGTCTTTTTCTCCAGAAACACACCATCTATTCGGAGCTACCTGAATAGAAGGCATAGCATACGCTGTACTCAATTGGGATTGAGTAAATCCAATACTTCCAAACATCAATGCACATATTAATAGCACATTAAGAAATCTTTTTTTGTTTCTTGTCATTTAAATCTTTCCTTTCTAAATAAGATGTAAAATTTACTTCTATATTATAGAATTAATTCCAAATTATTCCAATAGACAAAATAACTAAACATTCTACAAAAAATTAATAATTTGTATAATTTTTGACGCTTCAAAGTATAGATCCTTAGTGTAAAAACCACGCTTGTCCCATAAAAATTTAATACGATAGGCATGGTGTAGCCTTTAATTAAGCTTGAAAATACTGTAATTAAATGATAAAATTAACCTTAGTTAAGATTAACAATATTTTATATGTTAACTTGGTTCTTATATAGGAGAGATTGAATTGAGAAAAGTAGAATTTAGTAAAACCTTAAAATTATATATTATATTGTTTTTTGTATTAGTATCGATAATCATATCTATACTTGTTATATACGATAAAATATATAAACAAGAAAAACCGTTCGAAAATACTAGTCTGGCAATGGGAACATATGTACAGCAAACAGTATATGGAAAAAAATCAGAACTTGCGGCAAAAGCCGCAATTAAAGATATTAGCGACTTAGAAAACTTAATCTCTTGGAGAATTGAAAACTCACAAATAGCAAAAATTAATAGTAATGCTGGTGAAGATTGGGTATCACTTGACGGTAAAACATTAGATATTCTTTTAAAAAGCGTTGACGTATCAAAAAAAAGTATGGGATATTATGATCTTACTATTTTACCAATTTCTAACTTATGGGATTTTGGTGGAGATAATCAAAAAGTCCCATCTATAAAAGAAATAGAAAATAACCTACCACTAGTTGGATATAAAAACTTAAAAATAAATGAAGATGTTAAAAGAGCAAAATTATTAGAAAAGGGATCAGGAATAGATTTAGGAGCCGTTGGAAAAGGAACCGCCTGCGATGTTGCAATAGAATCATATAAAAATAATGGTGCAGACTATGGGCTTATCGCTGTTGGTGGAAGTATCGGGGTTTATGGTACTAAACCTAATAAAACTCCTTGGAATATAGCTATTAGAAATCCGTTTAAGGGTTTAGAAAGTACAGACAGTATAGCAATAATTAAAATCAGAGATGGTTTTCTTTCTACATCAGGCTCTTACGAAAAGTGTTTTGAAGAGAATGGAACAACTTATCATCACATTTTGAATCCAAAAACTGGGTACCCGGTTGAAACAGATTTAGTTGCTGTAACAGTTCTTCATAGTAATGGAACCATGAGTGATCTCTTATCAACAGCCTGCTTTGTTCTTGGAAAAGAAAGCAGTATTCCCATACTAGAACATTATGGGGCCCAAGCTATTTTTATAGACAAAAACAAGAATATTTATGCTACAGACAAAATATTAAATAATATAACGGTAGTTAATGAGGAGTATAAAATTTGTGATTGGCAATAAAAAACAAGATTTCGTAAACAAATATGATATTGCACTTATATCTATTTTTATAGTCTTTGCTTTACTTGTATATTCACTTTTGGGTCTTGGTGAAAATAAAGAACATGATTCCTTAATTGCAATTGTAAAACATGATAATAACGAAATTTATAAAATAGATTTAAACAACGTAAAAGAGCCTTACTATTTACCTATAAATAATGAATACCATTCAAAAATATTTGTAGAAAATAGAAAAATATGTTTTGAAAAGGCTGATTGCCCAGACAAAATATGCGTTAATACAGGTAAATTATCTCGTCCTGGGCAAATAGCAGTTTGTCTTCCAGCTAAATTGATCATAGAAATAAAAGGAGAAAAGCTATCAGCTGACGCTGTAACCGGATAAGCTCTAAGTAAAATTAATGAAAAACAATAGTCAAATTAGTTATAATATTAAGTCTAGAACAATAAAAATAACATCAATATCTCTACTATGTACTGTCTCTATAATACTCTCTATATTAGATGACTTAATCCCTGTTTTCCCATTTCTCCCCCCAGGAGCTAAACTAGGATTATCTAATATTGCAACGATGTTTGCCTCTGCACAAATAGGTTTAGGGATATCTTTAATTATTGCTGTTATAAAATCATTATTTGTAGGAATTACAAGAGGAACAACTGCATTTTTAATGAGCTTTTTTGCAGGAATTATAAGCACTTTTATTACGGGATTCCTCTTAAGAACAACCAAAAAACATTTTAGCTTTATTGGAATAGGAATCATAGGTGCAATTACACATAATATAGCTCAATTAATAGTAGCTATATCAATTACTTGCACAACATCTTTAATATATTATTTACCAGTACTTATAATCTTTGCTATTATAACTGGGATCTTAACTGGCATTGCCTTAAAAACGATTATTCCTGCACTTGAAAAAATAAAATTTTAATAAAGGGAGAAATATATATGAATGCTAAATTCCCTTATGAGCCATTTAAAACCCATGGCGGTGCAGATGTACCTCATATAAAAAGGGCTAAAAGCAAAAATTTTACTTCAATTTTTACACCACAAAAAGTAATCTTACCTATGCTTCAACATATAGGTACCCCATGTAAACCTTGCGTAAACAAGGGATATAAAGTTAAAATCGGAGATGTTGTAGGAGAAGCTACATCTTATATTAGTTCCCCTATTCATGCTAGCATATCTGGTGAGGTTACTTCCATTATAGATATTGATCTACCTAACAATCCTAAAATACAAGCTGTTGTTATAGAATCAGATGGTAAAATGAAAGTTAGAAACAATTTAAAGGTACCATCTATAAACGAAACAAAAGATTTAATTAATGCTATACAACAAAGTGGTCTGGTTGGCCTTGGTGGTGCAGGATTTCCAACTCATGTAAAAATCGACATCCCCAAAAATAAAAATGTTGAAACTCTCATAATAAATATTGCTGAATGTGAACCTTATATAACAGTCGATTATGAGGAAGTTTTGTTAAATGCAGATTCTTTATTCTCTGGAATACAAACTTTAAAAAAAGCTTTAAATATAGATAGAGTCATTATAGCTATTGAGGACAATAAACCTAAAGCTATAAGAAAACTAGAAAAAATGTGCTCTAAAAAACAGTTTAATCCTGATAATGATATATGGGTATTAAAGTTAAAATCTAAATATCCCGGTGGGGCAGAAAAAATTTTAGTTAAAGCTTGTATAGGTAAAGAAATCCCTGACAGAAAACTCCCTATTGACGTAGGCTGTATTATAATGAATATTGCTACAATAACATTTTTGTCTAAATACTTAAAAACAGGTATTCCTTTAGTTTCTAGAAGAGTAACAATAGATGGCTCTGCTATAAAAAATCCTCAAAATATACTTGTACCACTCGGGACTCCAATTTGTGACGTTATAGAATTTTGTGGCGGATACAAAGACGATCCTCAAAAAATATTGATGGGTGGTCCAATGATGGGATTCGCCTTAGTTGATGATACATTACCAATATTAAAGCAAAATAATGCTATTCTTGCGTTTAATAAAGAAGATTCTATTTTACCAAAATCCACATCGTGTATAAGGTGTGGAAGGTGTATAGAGAATTGTCCAATGAAACTTATGCCGATCCTCCTCGAAAAAGCAACCGAAAGACAAGATATAAAAAGTTTAAAAAAACTTAATATAATGACATGTATGGAATGTGGATGTTGCGCATATAATTGTCCTGCAAGTAGACAGTTAGTGCAATCAATTAGGTTAGGTAAAAGTTTATTAAAAGATTTCGAGAAGAGGTAGTTTAATATGAAACAGAAATTGTATGTTTCATCGTCCCCTCACTTAAGGAGCGGTGAAACAACTCAAAAAATAATGTTAGATGTAATTATTGCACTTATGCCTGCAGCTATAGCATCCGTTATTATTTTCGGATTTAGATCTATTATTGTCATGGCAGTTACTATAGCCTCGTGTGTTATTTCTGAATACATATCTAGAAAAATTATGAAAAGAGAAAACACTATATCTGATTTAAGCGCAATAGTAACAGGTCTACTTTTAGCATTTAATTTACCCGTTAATATAAACTTACTAATCGCAGCCTTTGGCGGAGTTGTTGCAATTGTGGTTGTAAAGCAAATGTTTGGGGGAATTGGCCAAAATTTTGTAAACCCAGCACTTACTGCAAGAATAGTATTAATGTTATCATTCCCAACTGCAATGACTACTTGGACCATGCCATTTTCTGTTGACGCAGTTACTACTGCTACACCCTTAGCTATAAAGGAAACATCTAATTCATTTCTCTCATATTTTAACTTATTTTTAGGAATTCATGGAGGATGTTTAGGTGAAACCTGCGCTCTAGCACTTATACTGGGTGGAATATATCTTATTTTTAGAAAAATTATAAAACCTATTATACCACTATCATACATAGGTACTGTCGTATTTATAGCAATTATGGCTGGTGAAAATCCTATATATCATCTTCTATCAGGTGGACTACTTTTAGGTGCAATATTCATGGCCACCGATTATACCACATCACCACTTTGTTTCGCAGGTAAACTAGTATTTGGCATAGGTTGTGGAATATTTACTATGATAATAAGACTCTTTGGATCACTACCTGAAGGGGTTTCATTTTCGATAATCATAATGAATATACTAGTACCTCATATAGAAAAATTGTTTATACCAAAAGCCTATGGTGAAAATTTTATCTCCCAAAAAGAGAGGGATGCTTAAATGAAAAATACTAACGTAAAAAGTATTTTTATCCCCGCAGTATCTTTGTTTTTAATCTGTCTAGTTGTAACTACCCTTTTAACCATTACTAACACTATTACTCGTCCCACTATTGATACCTTAGAAAAAAATAAAGCTGAATCTACAAAAAAAATGGTCCTTCCAGAAGCATCATCTTTTGTAGAAATGGACTCCATGGAAAACACATTCAAAGGATTAGATAACTCCCAAAATACTATCGGATATGTATTTATTACAAGTCAAAAAGGGTATGGTGGAGAAATTAAAGTTATGACAGGCATATCTAAAGACAACAAAGTTGAGGGCGTTTCTATACTCTCACAAAATGAAACACCAGGTTTAGGCACAAATACTACTAATGATAATTTTAGAAATCAATATAAAAAAAGTGTACCAATAAATGGTTTTAATATCGTAAAATCTGAGGCCAAAGATGGAGAAATAGAAGCAATAACAGGAGCAACTATTTCATCAAAAGCTGTTACAGATGCTGTTAACTGTGCATTGGAAAAATTCTACACTATCAAGGAAAGCAGTGGTGAATAATATTGAGTAAGTCACTCGGTAAAGAGTTTATAAAGGGAATAACAAAAGAAAATCCTGTACTCTGTTTAGTTTTAGGTACATGCCCGACACTCGCAGTTACAACAGCTGCTAGTAATGCTATAGGTATGGGAGTTGCTGCTACCGCAGTCCTTATTTGCTCCAATGCTGTTATATCTACTTTTAGAAATGTTATCCCTGATAAAGTTAGAATTCCAGCCTACATAACTATTATCGCAGGCTTTGTTACCATCGTTCAGATGATTGTAAAAGCATATGCCCCACAAATAAATGAATCTTTGGGAATATTTTTACCTCTTATAGTAGTTAACTGCATTATACTTGGAAGAGCAGAAATGTTTGCTAATAAAAATCGCGTATTGCCATCTATAATGGATGGATTGGGAATGGGTATAGGATTTACATCTGCATTACTATTAATGGGAGCTATAAGAGAGCTATTAGGAACTGGTTGTATCTTCGGTATTCCCATAACATCTAACTTTATGGAACCTATCCTAATATTTATACTTCCTCCGGGTGGATTTTTTGTTTTTGGGATGTTAATAGCAGTCTCTAATAAATTGTCTAAAACAAAAAAAGGCACAGAAGAAATAGGATGTACGTCATGTCCAATGAATAAAAACTGTTCTATCAATAAGTCTTAAAAGGAGATAATGAACATAATGAGTAAAACCCAAACATTAATATCAATATTCTTAGCCGCAATATTTACAGAAAACTATGTATTAAATAAATTTCTAGGGATTTGTCCATTCCTCGGTGTTTCTAAAAAGGTCAATACCGCCTTTGGTATGAGTTCCGCAGTTATATTTGTTATGCTTCTTTCAACCGCTGCTACCTGGCCAGTTTATACGTATGTTTTACTGCCGAATGGATTTGGGTATTTACAAACACTTGTCTTTATTTTAATAATTGCCTCATTAGTACAGTTAGTGGAAACTGTTTTAAAAAAATATATGAAACCCCTTTATGAATCGCTAGGAATATATTTACCATTAATTACTACTAATTGTGCTGTTTTAGGTGTTACAATGTTAGTAACAGAGAAAAGCCAATCAGATGTTTCTTTTGGATATACAGAATCTCTTGTAAATGCATTTGGCGCTGGTGTTGGATTTCTTATAGCTATGATTATCTTCGCAGGAGTAAGGCAAAGGTTAGAGGATTCCAAAATCCCTGAATTTTTAAAGGGTTTGCCAATAACTCTAGTATCTGCGTCTTTAGTTGCGATGTCTTTTTTAGGATTTCAGGGCGTTATAGAAGGAATTTTCTCATAAAAGGAGGCTCATAAATGAATCAGATCATATTTCCAGCTATGCTTGTCTCTGGTATCGGACTTATTGCGGGTTTAATTTTAGCAATAGCATCTGCGATAATGGCTGTACCAAATGATGAAATAACAGAAAAAATAAAAGATGTTTTGCCTGGGGCTAACTGTGGTGCATGTGGATTCTCTGGCTGTGAAGGATATGCAAAAGCTCTTTCTAGTGGTAGCGCTAAAACTGGATTATGTGCTCCTGGAGGAAGTAAAACGGCAGAATCTATTTCTAAAATTTTAGGTGTTAAAAGTGAAAAAATCGAATATAAAACAGCACTTGTTAAATGTTCCGGTACATATGATAACACAAGAAATAAAATGATATATCAAGGTATAGAATCCTGTAAAGCTGCCGCAAAATTATATGGTGGAGCTAGTAGCTGCTCATATGGATGTCTAGGCTTAGGCGATTGTGTGAAATCTTGCAAATATGGAGCTATCACTATTTGTAATGGGGTAGCTATTATTGATCCTAAAAAGTGTAAAGGGTGTTCTATGTGTATTACATCTTGCCCTAAAGGTCTAATTAAGTTCGTTCCTTTAAAAATGCAATCGGTGGTCAGGTGCTCTAATCGCGATAAAGGTGCAAAAACAAAAAAGGCATGTGATGTTGGATGCATAGGATGCATGAGATGTACAAAAGTTTGCGAATTTGACGCTATAAAAGTGGAAAATCATGTTGCAATGATTAACCCATACAAATGTACCGGGTGCGGAAAATGTATAGAAGTTTGCCCTCAAGGATGCATACAAAACTTTGGATAAATAAAAATAAGAGGTAAAAGATGAATCTAAACATTCAACTTCTTACCTCATATTTTTAGCCCTAAAACTTATCTTTCCTGGTGCTCTTTAAAATTCGAAAAACTTGTTGTGTATATGTATAAACATTTGAAGCAGGAGATTCTGGATTCTTACCCGTAACAGTAACGTTATATACTGATATATCAAACTCTTCTCCTATATAACCATCTATAGATGGAAATCTATCAAAACCACGTGTGCCCTGAGCAATTACGCTGCCACCCATTATAATATTTTTGCTATCCCTAAACAAAATTTCATTCAAATAGCCTATTCCAACACTATTTTCTCCAGCCATTGCTGTAATATCTCCATTGCAGTAAATAAATGCTCCTACACTTTCAGGAAAACAACCACCAATTGCTGCTGTATTTGAACCACCATTAGCTCTAACCTTACTTCTTTTTATAGCTATTAAACCACCAGCTCCATTTGCACCTCCACCTATTCCAGATGCAAACTCTCCTCCAATAGCTACAACATCAGAATTCTCTATAATTTCTATGCAATGTCCGTTCCCTTTAAATCCACCACCTATACCAGCTCCGTATAATTTTCCCTTTGCGCTAACTATAGAATTTTTAACTGTAACACTTCCATTTCCATGGCTTCCACCACCTACTCCGGCAGCACAATCACCACCTTCGGCAAACACTATACTATTATTTATACTTATCCTACTTCCATTACACTCTTGACCTCCACCAATTCCGGCTCCGTTATTTCCACCAAAAGCAGATAACTTACCTGTTCGTTTATAATCCTCATCTGGTTCGGATTCCCCTATTGATAACTCAAAATTATCTAAATTAGATTTTTGTAAACCTGCACAAAACAATCCACTCTTTAATGTATTCTTAGATCCATTGGCCAAAATGATAGTAGTCTTACAGTTTCCAACTACATTTATAGCAGGAACATTCGGCATACTCGATGTATCAATATTAACGTTATTTAAAATTACCGTAACATCAGATCCTTCCGCAGAAATTATAATATGATGTGCAGTAGGTAAAGAAATATTATTAGAAATTGTAAATGTTCCACCTTTTTTAATATCTAAAGTATCGTTTTTATAAACATAACTTCCTTTATCTTCTCCTTGTGTTTTAACATTAAATCCTTTGTCCTTTACCGCAAATACAGGCGTAATAGACAAACATACCAAACAAAAACATAAAATAAAGGACAATAACTTTTTAAACATACAGCTAAAAACCTCCACCATTTAAATTTTTAATAAAATATTGATAATAATATAATTAAAATGTTTTTTAAAATGTAACAAACACTTATTTGCAATATCAAAATTTAAGTTGCAAAAATTATTAACCATTGCCGGGATTAATTATACAAATATATCGTGTTAAATTCAATATCCTAAAAATAGAAATTAATATCAATTTTTTGTAACATTGCGATACCTGCATTAAATTAAAGCAAAAAAACGTATTGCCAAATATTTTTTTTAATGGTATAATTCTAGTGTTTGTACATGTTATTGATATTTACAAACGGGGAGATTGTTAAATGAAAATTAATGAAAGAAAAAGCGGTGTTATACTATCTTACGTAACGATAGTTGCATCAACATTGATAAATTTCGCGTACGTCCCTATTATATTGAACTCAATCGGAAAATCTGAATATGGAATATATGAAACCATGGGATCTATTATGGCCTACTTTTCTATAATGGATTTTGGGTTAGGATCAACCATTACTAGATTTTATACTAAATACTTAACATTAAAAGATGAAAAAAATATGGCTAATGTTCTTGCAATCTGTTCAAGAATATATGCAGTTATAACTCTTATTGTATTGGCTGCAGGAACTATTTTATATTTCTTCTTAGACAATATTTACAGCAGCAAATGGACAGCTGACGAATTGGCAAGCGGAAAAAGAGTATATATTGTACTTATCATAAGTATTTCGATTACAATTATTTCTCAAATATTTAATGCTGTTATTTCATCTCATGAAAAATTTACTTTTATCAAAGTTGCAACTTTGATTCAAACACTGCTCCAACCAATTGCCGTTATTTTGGTTATGAATGCTCATCCAACAGCATTCTCTGTTGTTGTTGTAATGGCTATATCTAATATTTTGCTCGTTTTAGTTAAAATGTATTATTGTTATAAAAAACTCAATATGAAAATAAAAATGTACAATTTTGAAAAAGCATTGCTTTTTAGTGTATTAGGATTTTCTTTTTATTTGTTTATAACTGCTATGGTTGATCAGATGTTCTGGCGGTCTAATCAACTTATTCTAAGTGTTGTTGTCGGGACTGAAGCACCCGCTCTTTATGGCCCTCCGTTTAAAATATTCACTGCATATACAATGATCTCATCCGTTATATTCTCTATTTTTCTTCCCATGGTCACTTCGATGGTCGCCAATAATGTAGAAGATAGTGAATTTTCTAAATTATTTATAAAAGCAGGAAGATTACAATTTATCATTTTATTTGCAGTTTTAACTGGATTTATATTAGTTGGTAAACAGTTTTTAATAATCTGGGTTGGAAAAGAACTCGGCAATAGTATAGATGTTATGTACTTTGTAACTATTGCTTTAATAGCCCCATTTTCTATAGAATTAATCCAAAATTTAGGGCTTGTAACTTTACAGGCAAGAAATAGATGCAAATTTAGAGCCCTTGTATTTTTGTGTACGGCAATAATTACTATAATTATTGCAATTCCGATTGCTAAAACATATGGAATACTAGGTTGTGCTATAGTCACAGGTTGCGCCTTTATTGTAAACAGTGGACTTATTATGAATGTTTACTTTAAAAAAGCAATGAGATTAGATGTAAAAGGGTTTTGGATAGAGATCATAAAAATCTTGGTACCTGGTTCATTTTGTTGTATATTTGCTGGATTAATATTTAATTACATTAAGTTAAACAATATAACAATGGATCTATTGATTAAAGGAAATATATATTTAATTTTATATGTGGCTGTAATGTGGCTGTTCGTAATGAACGATTACGAAAAAAATTTGATTATAGAACCATTTAAAAAAATAAAAAACAGATTTGCAAAATAAATTAAGAGGTGTTTTTAATGGAAAGAGATGACATATTGGTTTCCATTATTATCCCAGTTTATAATGAGGAAAATTATATTAAAGATTGTATAAAATCGGTTGTTGAACAAGATTATCCTAAAGATAATTTGGAACTTTTATTGATAGATGGAAACTCAGAAGATAAAACTGTTGAGATAATTAATGAAATGATAGAAGACTATCCATTTATTAGAATTTTAAATAACCCTAATAGGACTGTACAATATGCACTTAATATTGGCATACAAAATGCTATAGGAACCTATATAATTAGGATGGATGCTCATGCAGAATATGCTAATGACTATGTTTCTAATTGCATTGAATGTTTAAAAAGAACAGATGCAGACAATGTTGGAGGCCCTACAAACGCTATGGGAAAAACTGAGTGCCAAAAAATAATAGCTGCTGCATATCATTCACCATTTGCGTTAGGAGGCGGCACTCATTATGTAGACGGTTATGAGGGCTATGCAGATACTGTATCCTGGGGAGCATTTAAAAAACAAACACTTATAGATATTGGTATGTATGATGAAAGACTTCCAAGAAGTGAAGATGATGATCTCAATTATAGAATTATAAAAAATAAAGGGAAAATATATATTAGTAGCAAAATTAAAAGCACTTATTATCCAAGAGATAGCTACATAAAACTTTTTAAACAATATTTTGAATATGGGGTTTGGAAAATAGCTGTCATTAAAAAACACAAAAAACCAGCAAGAATAGCCCACTTAATACCAATGCTGTTCGTTTTGTTTTTATTAGTTTTTGGACTAGGCTCTATCTTTTCAAATACTATTTTATATATCTTTTTAACTGTTCTTGCTTTGTATTTAGTCTTAGATTTTTACTTTTCTTTTAAAAATAGATATGTTAAAACCTTTTTACAAAAAATTAAACTTGTTTATGTTCATATTATATTGCATATATCTTATGGATTAGGATTCATAGTAGGCACATTTAAATTTTTAAAGACAAAATGGGATTGATATATTTTTTAAAGAGAGGAAAAATAAAATGTCTGAAGATAAACAAAGTGATTTTCTTTCAAAAGAAGAACTACGAAAACTTCAACTTAAGAGTTTAGATTTGTTAATATATTTTAAAAAAATATGTGATGAAAACAATTTATTATTTTATTTTTGTGGTGGTTGCTGTATAGGGACACTTAGAAATAAAGGATTCATTCCTTGGGATGACGACATTGATGTGTTTATGCCAAGAGATGACTATGAAAAATTATGTGATATTTGGGAAAAACACGCTAATACCGATGAATACTCTTGCCTGAGAACCAATAAAGATGTTTTTGTTGGTAACATATTTACCACTATTGTCGATAACAATACTACATTTATTAGACCAAATCAAATTAACCTAAAAATACCTAAAGGTATCGCTATAGATGTTTTTCCTCTCGATGGATGTCCATCTAATAAATTTAAAAGAAAAATGCAAAAATTTTGGGCTTTGATTTTTTCTCTATATTTAGCACAGTTAGTTCCAGAAAATCATGGTAAGTTAGTAACAATAATCGGTAGGTTTATGCTGTGGATAGTGCCTTCTAAAAAGATAAGATATAGAATTTGGAAATTTGCAGAAAAAAATATGAGCAAATATAAAATAAAAGATTGCGAGAAAATTACCGAACTTTGTGCTGGCCCTGGATACATGCAAAATGAATATCCTAAAAAAGCGTTTGAAAGTGCTGTCTACAAAGAATTCGAAAATCATTTAATGCCTATTCCCGTTGGATATCACGAATATTTATCTATTGCCTTCGGTGATTATATGACTCCTCCACCAAAAGAAAAACAAATAGCTCATCATGATATGGTATTCTACGATTTAGATAACAGCTATAAAAAATATGAAAACTTAAGTAAAGAGGAACTAACAAAAATTTTATATAAAAACGAAAGGACAAATGAAACATGATATACGGAGCAATATTAGCCGGTGGAATAGGTTCTAGAATGAATATTTCTGATATGCCAAAACAGTTTTTACCTCTTGGGGACAAGCCAATTATCATTCAAACACTAGAAAAATTTTTGATGTGCAATAAATTAGATTATATATATATCGGGGTTCACAGTAGCTGGATCTCTCATATGGAGGATTTATTAGATAAATTTAAAATTGACAAAAATAAAGTAATAATAACAGAAGGTGGCACAGACAGAAACAGTACCATCCTTAACATAATAGAAAAAATCGAAAATGATCACGGAAACAATGATGAAGATATAATAATAACCCATGATTCTGTTCGTCCTTTTGTGACACTAAGAATAATAGAAGATAATATAACTGCTGCTAAAAAATACGGCGCATGTGATACCGTTGTTTCAGCTATAGATACCATAGTTGTTTCTGAAAATAATGATACTATTACTAATATACCTAATAGAAAATTTATGTACCAGGGGCAAACACCTCAGAGTTTTAAAATGAACATGCTAAAAAAACTTTACAATGATCTATCTAATGAAGAAAAGGGAATATTAACAGATGCATGCAAAATATGTGTCGTTAGAAATACCCCAGTAAAATTGGTGGAAGGAGAAATATCCAACATAAAAATCACAACTGTAAGTGATTATAAAATTGCTCAAGCTATGCTTGGAGGGATAAATATTGATTAATTATGTTTATCAACTTGTAAGTCCTAAGGTATTTAGTGTAAAATATGAAAATATAAATATTTCCAACAATGTTATAATAAAACCTATATATATGTCTATCTGCCACGCAGATCAGAGATATTATTTAGGGCAAAGAGATCCTAGAACTCTAGAAAAAAAACTGCCTATGGCCTTAATCCACGAGTGTTGTGGAGAAATCATAGAAGACGTTAGTGGAACATTTAAACGCGGTCAAAAAGTTGTAATGGTTCCTAATACTCCGGTAAGTGAAGACAATATCATTTATGAAAATTACAGAAAAGGATCATACTTTTTGTCCAGCGGGTATGATGGATTTATGCGTGAATTTATAAATATTGATAAAACACGAGTAGTACCTTTTTATAATATAGATGAAAAAATTGCAAGCATTACTGAATTTGTTAGTGTTACAATACACAGTATACGTAGGTTTAATATAGCGTCTCACTCAAATAAAGACACTATTGGAATTTGGGGCGACGGAAGTCTGGCTTATGTTTTATCCTGTGTCTTAAAAACTATGTTCCCAAACTCTAAGATAGTTGTTGTAGGGAAAGATATAAGAAAATTATCGCATTTTTCCTTTGTAGAAAAAACGTATTTAGCAGAAAATCTTCCAGAAAATTTTCAAATAGATCATGCGTTCGAATGTGCTGGTGGAGAAGGCAGCTATTATGCTATTGATGATATTATAAAATATATAAATCCTCAAGGATGCATTATGCTTATGGGCGTTAGCGAAAATAAAGTATCCATAAATACTAGAAATGTATTAGAAAAAGGCCTTACTCTTGTTGGCACTAGTAGATCTGGTATTGAGGATTTTAAAAAAGCAATCGAACTTATGGAAAATATAAACTTCCAGAGAAGATTAGAAGTTATTATTTATGAAGACAAACCAGTTAGCAGCATAGATGATATTCATAGAGTATTTAGAACAGATCTAAATACTCCTTTTAAGACTTCGTTTAAATGGAATCTATAAAAAGGAGCGATAGTGTGAAAACCTTATGTTTTATACAACCTGATATATCAAAAGGGACTGGCGGTCTTAAAGTGCTAAATCTTCTAACAAAAGAGTTACTAAATGAGTATAATATTCATGTTGTAAGTTTAGGTTTTGCCGGAAATAAACCAGCTTACAACTTCGATAAATCCATAAAAATTCATAAATTATTTGAGAAAGATACAAGAATTAGAGAAGCTTTAATGAAACACGGCATCTCAAAACTCAAAAAAATATACAAAGAAAATAACATCGACATTGCTGTATCTATAGGCGCTAGCATGAATGCATTATTGATACTTGCAGCTCATGGAACAAATGTTAAAACTGTATTTTGCGAACATTTAAATTGTTTAAATCCAATTGCGTGCGATAAAACACAAAAAATAATGCAAAGAATAGGGGCTAAACATGCAAATAAAATAATCACCTTAACTAAACGTGATATGGAAGCTTATATTGATAAATATAATATAAAAAAAGAAAAAATAGACTACATCTATAATTGGATAGATGATAAATTATTAGAATCTAATCATGAATATAATGAAGAAAGTAAACTTATAATGTCTATTGGCCGAATAGAACCGGTTAAAGGCTATGACAATCTAATTGAAGCTGCAAAAATAATTTTCAATAAACACCCAGACTGGGAATGGCATATTTATGGAAGTGGAAATGAAGAACTTGTAAAAATAGAAAATGCAATAAAAAATTTATCTCTATCATCCAATATTATAATTAAGGGTTTTACTAATAATATTTATAATCTTTATAAAAATTATTCTATCTTTGCTTTAACTTCCTATGCTGAAGGCTTACCCATGGTATTGCTCGAGGCTAAAGCTAACAAATTACCTTTAGTTAGTTTCGATTGCCTAACCGGGCCTAATGAAATTATTGAAGATGGTATAAATGGATATTTAGTAAAATGTTTTGATAATATCGAAATGGCCGAAAAAATATGTAAATTAATCGAAGATAAAAATCTCAGAAAGAAATTCTCTGACAACAGTTATAACAATATAAAACTTTTTAATAAAGATATAATATTAAAAAAATGGAAAGATTTATTTAATTCACTTTAAATTTTATTTTAAAAGGAGAAGTTAACATTGGCAAAAGTGAGTATAATCGTCCCAATATATAATGTCGAAAAATATCTACCCAAGTGTATCGATTCGATATTAAACCAAACCTTTAAAGACTTCGAATTACTCCTCGTAGACGATGGTTCAACTGATACTTGCGGCAAAATTTGTGACGAATACGAAAAAAAAGATAACAGAATAAAAGTTATTCACAAAAAAAACGGGGGACTGAGTGACGCTAGAAATAAAGGGATAGACGCATCTAATTCTGAATTCATAAGCTTTATAGATAGTGATGACTATATTGCAGAAGATATGTATGAAATATTATACAATAACCTTGAAAAGGAAAATGCAGATATCTCAATATGTGGATATTACAGATGTCTAAACGGAAAAATGGTTCCAAAATTTAAAAAAGAAGAATACTTTGTAGTAGATAATAAAGAGGCTTTAAGGCTTGTTTTAGAAGATAAAAAAATATCTGTTGAAGCCTGTACAAAAATATATAGAAAAAGTTTATTTGATAATGTTAGATATCCTGTTGGGAAATTATCAGAGGACGCCTTTACAACCCCAACAATATTAAGTAAAGCTAATATTGTTGTAGGAACAACTGCTCCAAAATATTATTATATAATAAGAGAAGATAGTATAACAAATTCCGTATTTAAAAAAAATGATCTAAACGTAATAGAAGCATACAAACATAACTATGATCTTGTTATGGATAAATTTCCAGAACTTAAAAATCAGGCTATTTTTAGATACTATTGGGCTCATGCGTGTGTTCTAAAGAAAATGGTTCTAAGTAAAAATTTCAATGATTCTGATGAATATGACAAAGTTGTTTCGTCTATGAAAAAAGGAACTTTTAAAATTATAAAAAACCCACTTTTCTCTAAACAAAGAAAACTTTCAGTTATTGCTCTACTATTTAGTAAAAAATTATATAATAAGCTTGTCTTATTAAATAATGATCAAAATATGAGCGTATTTTATGATTAAGGAAAAATTATATGAAAAATATATGTTTTATAGACGCTGATTTATCAATTTTAGGTGGAGCAGAAAAAGTAATTCTCAATATTTCTAAAGAACTATCTAAAAACTATAATGTTCATTTAATATCTATTTGGAGTAAAAATGAAAATATCCCCTTTAAAATCCCAAACTCTATACATTGTATGGTATTAAACAAAGGTTCTGGAAGAAGAAGAGATGTTTATTTAAAATCATTTTTTAAACTTATCAAATATATAAAAAAAGAAAAAATAGAAACTGTATTTTTAATAAATACATATTCAGCATCGTTTGTAAGTTTACTTAAAAAATTCTTAAATGTTAAATTTGTTTTTTGTGATCACGGCGCAGTCAGCAATGAACTTGATAAAAAGTTTAACATGAAGCATAGAAATTTAGCTTCAAAAAAATGCGATATAACTGTAACTCTTACTCAAAGAAATATTGATGATTACAAAACTATTTTTAAAACTCCGGCTTCTAAGCTTGTATGCATCCCTAATTGGATATCAGATGATGTCATAGACGTTGCAAGTAGCAAATATAATATAAAATCTAAAAAAATAAATACTATTATCTCTCTTAAATTAGATAGATTTACAAGAAGTATTTATGACTGGGA
>CAKSGI010000007.1 GCA_934454005.1 uncultured Eubacteriales bacterium
ATTATGCTGTTTCTTTAGAAGGATCTTTAAAACTTAAAGAAATATCATATATTCCGTCCGAAGCTTATGCTGCTGGTGAATTAAAACATGGTACTATTTCTTTGATAGAAGATGATACTTTAGTGGTAGCTGTTGCTACTCATCCAGGATTATTTGATAAACTGGTAAGCAATATTAAGGAGGTTAAAGCTAGAGGTGCTTGTGTTTTAGCGATAACAACTGAAGATCACAAAGATGCAATATCTCAGGTTGCGGATAATTCTATATTTATTCCAAAAACATGTAATATGATGCTTCCATCTTTATCTGTTATACCTTTACAATTATTTTCGTATTACGTAGCTCTTAATAGAAAATGTGATATCGATAAACCAAGAAATTTAGCAAAATCTGTGACGGTTGAATAATTAAATAAATCCCCTTTTATTTAGGTAAAAAAGTAATACTTAGATAAAAGGGGAAATTTTTGCTCTTAAATTTTAAAAAAATAGTCTTAATGTATTTGCAACAATAAAGCAGATTATTATTCCGCATATAGTTGGGATACAAAAGGCGGCAATAGTCCATTTTAGACTTTTTGTTTCTTTTTTTATTGTTAAAATAGTTGTTGCACATGGAAAATGTATTAGAGAAAATAACATTGTGCATATTGCTGTTATATAGGTCCAACCATTGTCTACAAGTAGAATTTTTAAACTTTCTAAAGAATCAAATTCAATCATACTTCCAGTGCATAAATAACTCATTATAATTATTGGAATTACTATTTCATTAGCAGGGAATCCTAATATGAAGGCTAATAATATTACGCCGTCTAGCCCAATTAATTTTGCAAACGGGTCTAAAAAATTGGAGCAATACCCTAGTATGTTTGTAGGACCGATAAATATATTAGACATTAACCATATTAATAATCCTGCAGGAGCAGCAACAACAACTGCTCTACCTAATACAAATAAAGTTCTATCGAATATAGACCTTATTATTACTTGACCTATTTGTGGTTTTCTGTATGGTGGTAGTTCTAATGCAAAAGATGATGGGATCCCTTTTAGTAAGGTTTTAGATAAAAATTTTGATACTAGCAGGGTAAGAACTATACCTAAAATTATGATCGATGTTAGCATTAAGGCAGATAAAAAAGACTGAAACGGAGATAAAACTAAACCTGTAAAAAACATAGTTATAATTGCTATTAGTGTTGGAAACCGGCCATTACATGGTACAAAGTTATTTGTTAAAATAGCTATAAGTCTTTCTCTAGGGGAGTCTATTATTCTGCATCCGATAACACCACAAGCGTTGCACCCAAATCCCATACACATGGTAAGAGATTGTTTACCATGAGCACATGCTTTTTTAAAGTATTTATCCATGTTGAATGCCACTCTTGGCAGGTATCCGGAGTCTTCTAAGAGTGTAAATAATGGAAAGAAGATAGCCATAGGAGGGAGCATCACAGAAACTACCCATGCAAGTGTTCTATACATACCTGATACAAGTATAGAATTTAACCATTCAGGAGCTTTTATATATTCAAAAAATATATGAAGTTTTTCTTCGATCCAGAATAAAAATGTAGACAAAATTTCTGATGGATAATTTGCACCAACAATTGTAATCCATAATATTACACCAAGCATTGCAATCATTATTGGTATACCTGTAATTTTAGATGTTAGAACCTTATCTATTTTTCTATCTCTATCATTATAGTTTTTATTTTCTAGATGAATACAACTTTTATATATAAGTTCACTTTTTTTAACTATTTGTGATACAATACGATCTCTTATTAATTCATGGTCGACATTATTTTGCTTTAATATTTCGTTTACTTCGTTTAATTTTGATTCTATTTCAGGATAGGATAAAATGTTGAATCCAAGATATGAATTAAGGGAGGTTGATAAAGTTTCATCTATATCTAGAAGTTTTGTGCTAACCCATCTTGAATTTAATTTTTCACCTATAATATCTTTTACTGTAGGTTCTAATATTGATATGCATTTTTCTATAATTTCGTCGTATTCTGTTTTTACATAAAACGTCTTTTTTAATTTGTGTGATACATTAAGTATTTCTTCAGAAAGATTATCCAATCCAATTTTAGATCTGGCACTGGTACCAACAACTGGTACACCTAGTTGCAATGATAATTCGTTTAGGTCTATTGAGATTTTTTTCTTTTTTGCTTCGTCTAAAAGATTAACACATACAACTACATTTTGAGTTATTTCCAGTATTTGTAGAACTAAATTTAGGTTTCTTTCAATACAAGTCGCATCCATGACAACGACTACAGAATCTGGTTTACCAAAGCAAATAAAATCTCTTGCAACCTCTTCTTCAACAGAGTTTGCCATTATGGAGTATGTACCAGGAATATCGACAAGTATAAAGTTTTTATCTTTGTAAGAAAATTGTCCTTGTGCATTTGTGACAGTTTTTCCTGGCCAATTTCCTGTGTGCTGATGAGCTCCAGTTAAAGCATTAAATACTGTACTTTTACCTACATTTGGATTTCCTGCAATAGCGATAATTTTATCATCGTCAGATGTTTTTTCAATATCTATATTATATGATGTTACTGTAGTTATACCAGTAGATTTATTTGTAAGTCCCAATCCGACCAACCCCCATTCTATAGAATTTATTATATTAATAATATATTAATTAAGTTTATAAAATATAATCGGATATTTAATAGATTATTCATATTAAATATCCGATTATATTAAAATAATATTCTAAGAATGATTAATATATAAAATTACTGAAATTTTATCGAAATTTTAGCTGCATCTTCTGTTCTTAGAGCAATTACAGCTCCTCGTATTGAATAAGCAGTAGGGTCTCCAGATGGACTTTTTTGAACAGCTTCAACAGGTGTTCCACAAATTAACCCAAGGTCTAGCATACGTCGCCTTTCATGCCCTTTTGATAAAAGTTTATCTACTCTAGCTTTTTTACCTACAGGTAAGCAGCTAAGCAAAGAAAGATTTTGATCCATATATAAAACTCCATCCTGATTATAAATTTGTAAAAAATTTTCTTTTAAGGATTCTTTGTCCTATTATAGACTCTAAGATATTATATGAAAAATTAAAAATTATGGTTACTATTTTTTATTTAGATATTTTAAAAACCAGACACTAGGGACGGTAAATACTTTTCCATTTAAATATTCAAGTATTCCAGCAGGGGTTTTAAAATTAAATATTAATTTGTATGAACAAAGGGCTTGATGTTTGAATCCGGTACCTTTATTAAGATTATTTGTACCATATTTTCCATCTCCAAGTAAAGGATGTCCTATAAATGAAAAGTGTGCTCTTATTTGATGTGTTCTACCAGTTAGTAACTCAACTTCAACTAGACTTAAATTATCATATTCTTTTAATACTTCGTATTTTGTTTTTATAAGTTTTGAATTTTTAATCTTATTTTTAGATATATAAACTCTGTTTTGAGATTCGTTTTTTTGAAGATAACCAGTTAATGTATCAGATTTATTTTCTAGGTTTCCGTGAATTATGCATAAATATAGTTTTTTTAATTCTCGGTCTTTCATTTTTTGATTTAAAATTCTGAGTGATTCAGCATTTTTTGCAGCTATTACAATTCCACTTGTATTTCTATCTATTCTATTTACAAGAGCGGGAGTGAAAGAGTTTTCATTTTTAGGATTGTATTCATTTTTATCATATAAATAATGAATAATTCTTGATATTAGGGAATCGAAATGATAATTTTCATCAGGATGTACTATTAGTCCTGGTTTTTTATTTATTAATAATATGTTGTTGTCTTCATATATAATATCTAATTTGTTTGGGGCTTTTAAAAAGTCATATTGATTTTTACATTTTTCAAAAAATTCATCATTTATATATAAATCCAACTTGTCTCCTTCTTTTAATCTTGAAGATATTTCACATTTTTTTCCGTTTAATTTAATCCTTTTTTTTCTAATATATTTATACATCAAAGAGGTTGGTAAATTTTTAAATGACTTAGTTAGATATTTATCTATTCTTTGATTTGCATCATTTTTTTGAATAATAATAGTTTTCATAAATTTTGCCTCATAAAATAATTTTTGATATATTAAATTATATCATAAAATTATAAGGATTGACACTTTTCAAATATATTTATTTACTATATAATTTAATATATATGTAATGGAATTATAAGGAGATAATTAAAATGCATGAAGGACATAGAAATAGGCTAAAAAGCAAATTTCTAAAAAACGGTTTAGATAGTTTTGAGCCACATGAATTATTAGAGCTTCTTTTGTTTTATTCAGTGCCAAGAAAAGATACAAACGAACTTGGGCATGAATTGTTGAATTCGTTTGGCTCGCTTTCAGCTGTATTTGATGCGCCTATAGAATCACTTATGACGGTTAAAGGAGTAGGTGAAGCATCTGCAACATTAATAAAACTTATACCTGAGATTTGTAGAAAATATATGGAGGATAAATATGATCATCGTAATAAAGTAATTCATTCTAAAAATGCAGGTGAGGTTTTTATGAGCAAGTTTGTTGGAAGGGTAAATGAAGCGGTAGCGTTAATGCTTTTGGATAGTAAATGTAAATTGTTATTTTGTGGGATAGTGAATGAAGGATCTGTTAACGCTTGCGATATTTATGTAAGAAAATTAGTCGAACTATCAATAAAATATAATGCAAGTATGGCAATAATAGCGCATAATCATCCTAGCGGGATAGCCCTTCCTTCAAGAAATGATATACAGACTACAATTTTGGTTAGAGATGCATTAAGATTAGTAGGCATTAGGCTTATTGATCATATTATAGTTGCGGATGATGATTATGTGTCAATGTCTCAGAGTAAGTTAAATGATAAGGTATTTGAGGTAAACTAAATAATTAAAAAATTTCAAAATAAAAAATTTAATTTATGAGTTAAAAAATAGTATACTAGTTGTTTCATATATATAAAGCTCTATTTCAAGAAAGTTGAAATAGGGTTTTTCTGTAGTATGGAGTCCACGGAGTAAATGTTATGGATATTTTATATCAAATAAATAATATTTTATTAGTTGGTCCTAATTAAATACCCTTTTACCCAATTTATTTGTTCTTTATTTATTGATCCCATTATAAATAAAATACATAAGTACAAAGTTATTGATATCGTAATTTCAAATATTAGTTTGGTTATAATAGAAGGAAATTCTATTATTTGCATAGACATAAATTGATCAATTGCCAAACATACTATAATTACTGAAATTATAGGTTTTATAATCCAATCTATTAAGTTTATATTAATGCTAGTTACTTTTAATAACCTGAATAAACTTAGTGATGAGTTTAATATCGCACTAAAAAACATTACAATTATTAAACCTCTTATTCCGTACCTAGGTAATAGTATAATAATTAATATTACTCTTAAAAAAGAATCGATTATATTATAAGATAAATAATGTATTTGTTCATTTAAACCTTTAAGCATTCCATCAACTACATTGTCCATATAAATGAGTGGAATTATGGGGGATAATAAACTTATGTATAGTCCAGCTTCATTATTTCTGTATATAGATATACCAAAATCATTCGAAAAAAACAAGAGGATTCCTGATACCATGATAGAATATATAAAAGTTATATGCAATACTCTTTTTGTTATATAGCTAATATTTTTTGTATGATGCACAGCGTTTGCCTCTGATATTTCCGGAATTAATAAAAGCGCGAATGAAAACAAAAGGACAGAAGGAAACCCGATTATAGGCATAACCATTCCATTAATTAATCCATAACCGGATAGTGATTTTGTCTCTGACATTCCACATTTCTGTAAACCGGTTGGGATCAAGATGTTTTCTATAGTATTAAGTCCAGACCTTAAACTAGAGCTCAAGGTTACCGGGATAGATATTAAAGCAATATTTTTATAAATTTTGTTTTTATTAAATGTACTTTTAATATTGTATTTTTTGATATCGTTTTTATATAAAAAGTATGAATAAAAACAAGATGCAAATTCTGCAATAGTAGTGCCTATTACTATTGCGCAACATGCATATTCTAATCCTTTTGGAAGCATGGAACCTATGAGTGAAACAAATATTATCATTTCTATTATTTGTTCTAGTAGCTGTTCACTTGCTGTTTTAATAACTTGTCTAACTGCAAAAAAGTATCCTCTAAAACAGGCTGATATTGCCATAAAGGGCAAACTAGGAGCTAAAATTTTTAAAGGAAGTATTGCTCTTTCATCATGCAGAATTGATATACTTAGAAAAGTAGAAAACTTAAATAATATAAATCCGATAATAGAACTTAGAATTATTCCTATATATAAACATCTTATTAAAGAAAATTTAACTGCTTTAAATTCTTTTTTAGCTATTGAGTCTGTTACTAAACGGGTTACTGCTAATGATATACCAGATGTGGAAAATGTTGCAGAAAAGAAATAAATAGTAGTTATAAGCTGGTAAAGACCTATTCCTTCTGATCCAATTTTATTTGACATATAAACTCTAAAAATTATACCTATAATTCTAGCTATAAGTGTAGCAGTTGTAAGAAAAAAAACATTTAGGATAAAACTTCTTTTTTTCATTTTTACCTCGTTTAACATATATAGTATTACAAATAAAATATATGAATTTTAAGAATAAATTATTCTGTTTGATAAACCAAATCTAGCTTGATAAAATATAATGTATAGAACTATTCTTATTTTAGGAGGGTTATTTTATGAAAAAGGAAGATTTTGATCAGGTCTATAAAATTTTGGATGAATCCTTTCCAGAGGAAGAAAAAAGAAATTATGAAGAACAATTCTCTCTTTTGAATGATAAACGTTGCAAAGTTTTTGTTGAAAGAGATAAAAACGGTAAAATTATAGTGTTTTTTTCAGTGTGGGTTTTCGATAATTTTTGTTTTGGCGAGCATTTGGCAACTGATAAAAATTATAGAAATTTAGGACTTGGTAAAAAGCTATTAGAATCTTGTTTGAAATATTTTGATAAACCATTTATTTTAGAAGTTGAACCACCTAGAGATGAGATGTCAATTAGGAGAATAAATTTTTATAAAAGGTTAGGGTTTTATTTAAATAATTTCGAATATAAGCAACCGGCTTTACAAAAACATACACATCCGTGTGACCTTTATGTAATGAGTTATCCTTCATTACTTTCAAAAAGCGAATTTTTATATTTTAGAAACGAAATTTTTAAGAATATTTATAAGGTTTTACCTTCATCAGTAGGTTTGAAAGATTAATTTTTTATTTTTGATCCGATATTTATTTAACTTCTAAATATTAAGGCTACTGATAAAACAGCAAATATAACTGATGTTAAGTCAGCAATTAGAGCGGCGGGTATTGCGTGACGAGTATTTTTAATTCCAACGGCACCAAAATATACAGCGATTGTATAAAACGTAGTTTCTGTTGAACCCATCATAACAGAACCAACTCTGCCTATAAATGTATCAACCCCGTTATTTGACATTATATTATCTAATATAGCTATAGATCCACTTCCAGATATAGGTCTAAGAATAGCTAAAGGCAAAAGTTCTGATGGAAAATTTATTAAATCAGTAAATGGTTTAACAAAAGATATAAAGAGATCTAGTGCACCAGATGCCTTTAACATAGTGACAGCAGTGATAAGACCTACAAGTGATGGGGTTATGCTTACGGTTGCATTTAATCCATCTTTTGCCCCAGATAAAAATGTATCAAATATAGGAACTCTTTTTATAATACCAAATAATATAATTATAGCTGTTACTATAGGCATAACGTATATTCCTATTTTATCCAACTTTTTTACCTCTTTTTTCTAATATTTTTGCAGAGATTACTCCTATAATTAAAGCTATTATGGATGTTGTCCAGATAGCTGGTAAAACATCAAGTGGAGATGTTGAAGAATGTTTTTGTCTAAGAATAGTTAACAATGTTGGTATTATCTGAAGAGAGGCTGTATTTAAAACAACAAACATAATCATACTATTATTTGCAGTATCTTTTATTTTGTTGCCTTTTTGCATTTCTTTCATTGCTTCTATACCAAATGGAGTTGCTGCATTTCCTAAACCTAATATATTTGCGGTTATATTCATGCATATTGCTTTCATAGGTTTAGAATTTTTATCATAATTGGGAAAAAGTTTTTTCAAAACGGGAAATAAAAATCTAGCGAGAATATGTGTAAGTCCACCTTTATCGGCTATTTTCATTAAACCTGTCCAAAGGCACATCATACCAAACATCGAAAAAACTAAAGTTATGGCATCTTGTGCGCCGTTCATTATTGCATCGGAAACGTCGGAAATTCTACCGGTTATAAATGCACATATTATGCTTATAAGAATTAATCCCGACCAAATATAATTCATCAAAATTTGTACACCACCAATACTAAATATATAACAAAGTATATTCAATTGGTAAATCTAAATATGCAAACAATGTTTTATAATTATGTATTATAAATATTAAAATAATATTATTATAAAAAAAAATAGGGAAATAATGTAAATAAATAAAAAATAACTAAAATTGTTAAAGTTTCTTATTGACAAAATTGTAAAAAAATAGTATTATCATATCGTTATATTACTTTATATGACATATTATGATTTGAAAGGGTGTCTTTTTGTTATGAAATCTACCGGAATTGTAAGGAAAGTAGATAATCTTGGAAGGATCGTGTTACCAATTGAGCTTAGAAATGTACTTGGAATAAATTCAAAAGATCCTTTGGAGATTTTTATTGATGGTTCATCGATTATTTTAAAAAAATATGAACCACAATGCACATTTTGTGATAAGGTTGATAATATCGTACATTTTAATGAGAAAAATATTTGCAAGGATTGCATAAAGAAAATATCGAATCTATAGGGACTAGATTTGTTGTTTTTGATTAGATTAAAGATATTATGGCGATTGAATTCAGATCAAAAATTAGACTGCACTTTAGATACTTTCTAAAGTGCAGTTTTATTAAAATCAAATAGATCTGAAAGTCTATTTATGATAATTTTGATGCAATATCTAGTGCATAATTTGAAACTTTTGTTAAATCATCTTTAGTTGGTTTAAATACAACTCTAATTCCATCATCGATAAATTTAAAGTTAAGTGAGGTTAAACGGTCTTTAATCATGTTAATAGCTTCTCCGCTCCAACCGTAAGATCCGATAGCTCCTGCGTATTTATTTTTAGTGTTTATTGCGTCAATGCTTGATAGAATATTCCAGATTACCTTTGGTGCATCTCTATTAATTGTACAAGAGGCTACTATTAATGCATCTGAATTTTCAATTTCTTTTGTGATTTTATCAATAGGGTTAGTTACAACATCTAGTATGATTGGTGTTATATTAGTTTTTTCTTTTATGGTTTTAAATGCTTGTTTTGCTAGCGCTTTTGTACATCCATAAGCAGAAGCATAAATAATCAATATAGACTTTGAATCTTTTTTGTTAGTGGTGCTCCATTTCTTATAATCAGCTAAACGTTCTTTTATATTTTCTACGATAATTGGTCCATGACTAGGGCATATTGCATCTATTTCTAAATTTTTAATTTTATCAAGACCAGATAGAACATAAGGTTTAAATGGTCCAAATATGCAGTTATAGTAATATTTAAACTCTTCAAAGTATTCTTTTGGATAATGTATATACTTATCCATCATTGTTGGTTCGCAAAAATGAGCACCAAGAAAGTCGCAAGAAAATAAAATTTTATCCAATTTAAAGTAAGTCATCATTGAATCAGGCCAATGTAAAAAGGGAGAAACAATAAACTCAAGATTTTCATTTGGCAAAATTTCTAGTTTGTCACCATGTTTTATAGATTTACATTTAAATTCTTTATTTATTATAGATTTAAGAAATTTTTCAGCTACTGCTGTACATATAACTGTAATGTTAGGATTTAATTCTAAAAGTTTAACTAAACTTCCAGAATGATCAAGTTCTGTATGATTCATTATAATATAATCAATATCTGAAATATCTATTAAACAATTTACATTATAGATATATTCATCAAAATAATCTTCATGAACAGTTTCTACTAAAACATTTTTTTTACCAGTAATAAGATATGCGTTATAAGACGTTCCGTATTTAGATTCCATTATAATGTCAAATACTCTAAGAGACGGATTTATAACACCAACAGAATAGACGTTATCAGACACTTTATTTATTCCCAATTTTTTTCATCCTTTACTCTTTAGTGAACATTTCTTTTCCTGCACCACACATAGGGCATAACCAGTCGATAGGGAGTTCCTCAAATGGGGTATTAGGAGGAACACATCCTTCAGAATCGCCTCTTTTAGGCATATATACCCAATTACATGCGTTACAAACGTAATTATCCATAGAATATTAATGTTCCTTTCTATATAATAATTTTATTTTTTAGGTTTGTCAATTTAGCGTTGTTGAAAACAAATTTATAATATGATAACATATTTTTATATTTATCAGAGGTGATTGATATTGATGAATTTGGAAAAAATATCTAGTGCAATATATGATAATATAATTGAATACGATTTTTTTAGATTTTTAATTAAAATATCAGACTATATTGCATATTTTGTATCATTTATAATACTTATTAATGAACTGACTTATTTGGGGGATTTTATAAATTCAGTTTGGGTTTACCTTTTTATTTGTTCTGTTATATTGAACTTTGCTGCTAAAAGATATATAAGTTTGGAAATACTTTTTATAAGTTTTGGATTTGCTAGTTTTTGTTCATTTGTAAAGTATCTTTTGTTTTTGAATATACATACATTTTCTTGGAAAGATTTTTTGGCATTTATTGTTTGTGTTTTTTTTACCTTTTTGTCATCTAAGCTATATAAAGAAAAACCAGTTAAATAGTTAGGATTCCATTATCTTCTTTTAAAAGGATCAAAATATTTTCTTCCATACCTGTTTGAGCATTAATATATACTAATACATTTTGTCCTATTTCAGATGTGCAATTAAACTCATAACATAAAACTTCATCTAGCAATCCTGTAGGAATACATGCTAAATTTATTGATTCGACATTTAAAAGAGGACTAATATTATTTTGTGCAGAATCTTTACTAATAATATTGTTGGTTAAATTTCTTTCAAAGTGATTCATAATATAGCCGGTTGTATTTAAAGATATGATTTCACCGTTATCTAATGCGATACCAACCTTTATTAAGTCTGAGTAATAGGTTATATCATCTTTTTCATATGCAAAGTTAATAGTACATATATTATTTGAAATAACATAATAATTTTCGGAAATATTATTTATATTGTGATTAGACAAAAATTCTTTTGCTTTGGCTGATGCTTGTTTATAAGCTAATAAAGAGTTAGAAACTGGTCTTGAGTTAATTATAGAGCTTATATATCCTCCGCGCTTAGTTATGCTTATGTCGATGTTATTAGATGTTAAATTGAATGTTTCTAAATTACCGTTATTTTCTCCGGATACAGAAATTTTTGATTTTTCTATTCCTGTAAATTGTGATGCTTTGTTTATGGCATCATTTTGCGTTATTTCTGTTTTATCTTTTAATAGCTTGGGTTCAGCCTGTGTTATATGATCTGAAAATGGGCCGTCATACAAAAGAGTAGGAAAATCTGTAAAACCTTCGTTCATATTGTGAAAGCCTGTATTTATTAGGTATGGTTCTGATGATAAGTGATTAGAATTATTGAAAATCCCTTTTTCTTGAATGATGGGAAGATTTCCTATAGAATATTTTGCCGTAATATCTTGCATATCGTTATTTACATTTTTAGAATATTCGTATAAGATTTTAATATTATTGATATCATCAGAATTTAATTTTTCACCTTTTGATGCCTTTTTAGAAATATATAAGCTGAAATCACCAATTTGAGAAATAAATTTATTTATATTAGATAAATTATCTGTATCCAAGGGTAATTGAGAAAGAGACGATTTTGCACTTTCTGATTGGCTAAAAAGCTTTGAGTAAAGATTATGTTGTTGAATACTTGTATTTGCGTACATTCCTTTGGCAAGTGTTGATTCGATGTTAGCAATATGATTAGATAATTCATCAAGCGCTCTTTCGTACGTATATTCTAAAGTATCTTTATAATAATTTGCGGTGTTATATCCTGCAATTGCAAAACCTCCTAGTACGATAAATGATGCTAAAGAAAAACTTACAATGCGAATTATTGTACGCACTGATATTTTTTTATTCATATTTTTTCCTCCATTTATGAGATTATATGGAGTTATTTTTTCTAAACATTAGCGTAAATATACAGATAATGATAAATTTAATAAGTACATCTTTAAATATGATGTATCTATATAAACATACGGCATAAAGTAAAAAATTAGGTATTGACATTAACGTAGCGTAAAGGTTTATTATTGTGTTAAGAGATCTCTTAAAAATACATTAAATGAGGTAAGCGTTTGAAAACAGTAAATGAAATTGCAAAATTAACAGGTGTAAGTAAACGGACGATTAGATACTATGATCAAATAGGTTTGTTAGCTCCCGCAAAGATAAATGAGTCTGGTTATAGACTTTATGATGATAATTCCCTGAAAATATTAAGACAAATATTATTTTTTAGAGAATTAGATTTTTCTTTAAACGATATCAAATCTATAATTAATGATGAAAATTTTGATGAAAAAAAGGCATTAATGAATCATAGAGAGTTATTATTGATTAAAATTAAAAAATTAAATAATGTAGTTAAGCTTTTAGATAAAATATTAAATGGAGATGATATTATGGACAAAAAGAAATTTGATATGTCTAGTATAGAAAAGGAACAAAAGAAGTATTCTGAAGAAATTAAAAAAAGATGGGGAGATACAGAGGCTTATAAAGAGTATCAAAGTAATGTGTCTAGTTACTCTGAAGATGATTGGGAATCAATAAAAAACGGAATAGATGATATTTTTAAATTGTTTGCTGATAATATGGATAAGGGCATAGAATCTAAAGAAGTTCAAGATGTAGTAACTAAATGGCGAGAATATATTACCGAAAACTTTTATTACTGTTCATGTGAAATTTTAAAAAGTTTAGGTCAAATGTATATTTCTGACGAGAGATTTACTAAGAATATTGATAAATATAAGAAAGGATTATCCGAATTTATTAATGAATCAATAAGATATTATTGCAATAATAATTAAGTTTATAAAAGAAATATATCAAAAAATAAAGTGACTCCAAAAAATCTAACTTTTTGGAGTCACTTTAAAATGGAAACTTTTTTTACATTGGTAAGGTATTTTAAAAATTTTTTTCGATAGCATATCCGGATTTTAATGATTTTTTAGGGTCAATTATTCTTTGATTTGATGATCCCATAAATTTCAAAGATAGACTTTTTCTATCTAAAATGAATGGACCATCAACTAAGGTATCAGTTTGTAATAAAAGGTTTTTCCAGTCAGGGTTTTTATTAATACCATTTATTAACTGTTCTATAGTATATCCGGTATAAGATATAACATTTAAACCTAACTCATGAATTTTTTTTGCAAGCTCGGAAAACGATTTTGCTTGAAGAAAGGGGTCTCCACCTGAAAAAGTTACGCCAGATAAAAGGGGATTCTTTTTAATTTCTTCTATAATAGTATCGATACTTACATTGTATCCGCCATTTACATCGTGGGTATCTGGATTATGGCATCCAGGACAATTATGAGTACACCCTTGTGCAAAGATTACAAAACGTATACCTGGTCCATCTACTATGGATTCTCGGATTATACCTGCAATTCTTAACTTAGTCATTAAATTGTCTCCAGTTTGGATGTACTATGTTTAACTCTATCTTTTACTTCGGCTTGTTTAGCGTTATTGAATCTGTCGACAGTACCAACTAGATATCCTGTTATTCTACGAATGCGTTCAAAGTTTGGTTTTCCATCATTTTCTTGTCTCCCACAGTTTGGACAAGTATCATTAATTATTCCAGTATATCCACAGACAGGATCTCTATCAACTGGATGATTTATAGAACCATATCCTATACCAGATTCTTTCATGCATCTGATAACTTGTTCGAAAGCTTCTAGATTGGATAATGGGTCTCCATCTAGTTCAACGTACGAAATATGACCTCCATTGGTTAAACTATGATAAGGGGCTTCTAGTCTTATTTTATCATATGCAGATATATTATAATAAACAGGTATATGAAAAGAATTAGTGTAATAATCTCTGTCTGTTACACCATCGATTTTACCAAATTTTTGAGCATCTAAGCGGACAAATCTTCCTGATAAACCTTCGGCTGGTGTTGCAATTAGCGAAAAGTTTAACCCATATTTTTTAGATGCATCATCCATTCTTTTTCTCATGTAACCGACTATTTCTAGACCCAAATTTTGTGATTCTTTACTTTCACCATGGTGATATCCAGTAAGAGATTTTAGAGCTTCTGCAAGACCTATAAAACCAAGAGTTAGTGTTCCATGTTTTAAAACTTCTCCTACTTCATCATCAGGAGAGAGTTTATCAGAATCAATCCAGATACCTTGTCCCATCAAAAATGGATAGTTTTTTACGAGTTTTTTTGATTGAATTTTGAATCTTTCTAATAATTGTTCTATTACTAGATCTACTTGATTGTCTAATTGTTCATAGAAAAATTCTATGTTTTTATTACTTAAAATAGCAATTCTAGGTAAGTTAATAGATGTAAAACTTAAATTTCCTCGTCCATTAAATATTTCACGTGTTTTGTCGTAATTATTTGCGGCTACACGTGTACGACATCCCATATAAGCAGCTTCGGTTTCTGGTTTTCCTGGTTTATAATATTGTAGATTAAAAGGAGCATCTAAAAATGAAAAGTTAGGGAATAAGCGTTTGGCGCTTACCTTGCAAGCTAATTTAAACATATCATAATTAGGGTCTTCAGGATTATAATTTATTCCTTCTTTTATTTTAAAAATATGTATAGGAAATATAGGAGTTTCACCATTACCAAGGCCAGCTTCTGTTGCTAGTAATACATTTTTTATAACTAATCGTCCTTCTGGAGTTGTGTCAGTTCCATAATTTATGGAGCTGAAAGGAATTTGGGCTCCAGCTCTAGAATGCATGGTATTTAAATTGTGTACAAAAGCTTCCATAGCTTGATAAGTTGCCCTATCGGTCTCTTTGTTTGCATGTTTATATGCAAAATTTTGGATTTTTTTAGCTGTTTCTTCTTGGAAGTGTTCTTGTAATATAGAAAGTTCGGCTTTCATGTATTCTTTTCCGTTTTCTAATTTTGCAGTTGAACCGCTAAGCTGTTCTGCTTTTTTTATTATTTCTAAAGTAAGTTTACTGCAGTCTTCAGAATCCGTTAAAATTTCTAGAGCTCTTTCTAAATTTTGACGATATATTCTCTTATATGTTTTTGCGACGCCTTTAGACATAGCATAATCAAAATTTGGGATACTTTGTCCACCGTGCTGATCATTTTGGTTAGATTGGATTGCTATACATGATAGAGCTGAATAACTTGCAATGTCATTTGGTTCTCTTAAAAAACCGTGTCCGGTGGAAAATCCGTTAGTGAACAATTTGTCGATATCTATTTGACAACAAGTTGTTGTTAATGTTAAGAAGTCTAGATCATGAATATGGATATCTCCTTCTCGGTGTGCTTTGGCATGCTTAGGGTTTAAGATATACATCTCGTAAAATTGTTTAGCCCCTTCTGAACCATACTTTAACATGGTTCCCATTGCAGTATCACCATCGATATTTGCATTTTCTCGTTTTATATCGTTGTCTTTGGCGGCTTTAAAGGTTAGATCTTCGTAAGTTTTCATAAGTTTTGTGTTCATTTCTCTTTGGCGTGTACGTTCAGCTCTGTATAATATATATTCTTTTGCTGTTCTTGAATGGCCATTTTCAATAAGAACTTTTTCAACTAAGTCTTGTATATGTTCTACAGATGGAGAAGGATAATCCTCTGAGTTTATAAGATCTACAACTTTTTCGGATAATTCTCTAGCTATACTAGGGTTGTTTCCACCAATAGATTGAGCGGCTTTATAAATAGCATTTGTAATTTTATCAATATCAAAAATTACTTTGCGTCCATCACGTTTTGTAATAGTTTTGACCATTTTTATCCTCCTATAAGATAGTATTTTGTTAGTTAATATATAGTTTTAATATTTGATCTAATATCAAGTATATACTATATATAGTATGTTGTCAATTATGAGTGCATAAATATAGTTATTTTTTGAGTTAAAAATCATTAGTACCGAATGTTTATTTTATGTGTATATTTGTGTAAGCAGTTTTAGTTTGATAAAAATAATTATATGTCAAATATTTATTTAGGGTAATATTATGTATTGAGAAGGTAATAATGGCTCATAAATTTTTAGATTATGATTATTTTGCATTTGTTTAGGTAAAAATATTTTTAAAGGTGGTTTACAAAAATTTTAATACAATACAACAATTCGGAGAGTGGAAGACTTGAATATAAAGCGTGGAGATATTTTTTATGCTGACTTAAGTCCTGTAGTAGGATCAGAGCAGGGTGGAATAAGACCTGTTTTAATAGTTCAGAATGATATAGGAAATAGATTTAGTCCCACTGTTATAGCGGCAGCAATAACTAGTCAACATTCAAAGGCAAATTTGCCTACTCATATATATTTAAATGCGGATGGAAGTGGATTAGCTAAAAATTCTGTAGTTTTGCTGGAACAGATAAGGACTATAGATAAAAAGAGGCTTAAAGAAAAGATGGGGTGTTTAGATTATAATTCCATGAATAAGGTAGATCAAGCCTTGTCTATTAGCTTTGGACTTGGCGGAGATGACAATATAAGGGCAGCTACATAGTTGTTCTCAAGGATATAAAAGTTAGCTGTATCACCATAAATTTAAGTTTTTGGTGGTGCAGTTATTTTTTTAATATGTAAATAAGAATTTATAATTTTAAATTATATAGTCAGACATGTTATGACATAAATATTATAAATATAGTGAGATAATAATTCTGCCCTTAGATTGGAGGAGATATGAGCCAAGTTATATATGTAGATGTTTTGATTTCAGTAAATCTTATTGTAAACTATTTTATTTTGTTATCAACAGCAGGACTTCTTAACTTTACTATAAAGAGAAGACGCATTTTTTTTGCCTCAGTTTTGGCAGCTATTTGCTCACTTTATATATTTGCTCCAAATATTAACTTTGTTTTGTCTTTTTTTATCAAAATTATTATGTCACTTTTAATAGTTATTGTGGCATTTGGGGCTAAAGACAAAAGAAGAATATTAAAGTCACTAGCATGTTTTTATTCAAGTAATTTTGGGTTTTGCGGTATTATTTTTTGTTTTTGGTATATAATGTCGTCGGATAAGTTTATTGTGAAAAATGGAGTGGCATATATAGATATTTCTCCTTCGTTACTTTTAATTTTAACAGTTGTAAGTTACATAATATTTAGAGCAATTAATTTTATTGTGGGATCAAAGAAACCCCAAAATACTTTTTGCGAAATTAAATTAGAGAACGGTAATAACAGTTCAAAAATAAGGGCAAAAATAGATACAGGAAATACTTTAAGAGAACCCTTTTCTAATATTCCTGTTATAGTTGCAGAGTATAAGTATATAAAGAATATAGTTCCAAAAGATTTTATAAAATTTTTTAATGGTTCAAATTTAATGTTAGCTGATAATTCTTATTTTAATAGAAATATTAGGATGGTTCCTTTTAACGTTATATCTACTAAAGGGGTGCTTCCTGCATTTAAACCTGAAAAAATAACTATTTATGATGATAAATCTATTATAAAAAAAGAGGCTTACGTAGCTGTTTGTAATTCAGGTAATTTAGGCTCTGAGTTTGAAGCACTTTTAAATCCAGAGTTATTAGAAAAATAATAGAAAGGGAGATAAAATGAATAAGTTTTATTTGTTTTTTAGAAAAAAAGTAATTAATATCATTTTTTATTTTAAGAAAAAATTTATTATAAATGATATATATTATATAAATGGACCAGAAACTTTACCAGCACCTCTTACAAAAGAAGAAGAAGAAATTGTTATGAAAAAGATAGAAGAAGGAGAGGAAAATGCAAGAGAGCCTTTAATAACACATAATCTTAGATTGGTAGTTTACATAGCAAAAAAATTTGATGCAACAGGTGCAGGTGTAGAAGATTTAATTTCCATAGGAACTATTGGCCTTATTAAGGCGGTTAAGACATTTTGTCCATCTAGGAATATTAAACTAGCAACTTATGCTTCAAGATGCATAGAAAATGAAATTTTAATGTATCTTAGAAAAAGCTCACAATTAAAAAATGAAATGTCAATAGATGAACCATTAAATATAGATTGGGATGGGAACGAACTTTTACTTTCGGATGTTTTAGGAAGTGAACATGATGTTGTTAATCATAGAATTGAGCAGGAAGTTGAGTGTAATCTGCTTTTAAATGCAGTTAATAGATTATCAGAAAGAGAAAAAAAAATTATGCAAATGCGATTTGGGTTAGAAGGATATAAAGAACATACACAAAAAGAAGTAGCAGATTTATTGGGAATTTCTCAGTCGTACATATCAAGGTTAGAAAAGAGAATAATAGAAAGATTAAAAAAAGATTTAGAAAAAGTATATTAAACTTAAATAATTTAATATGAATTAAAATCCCCTATTAAGCCAATACTTAAAACGTATAAGTTTTTTAAAAGAGGGGGATTTTTTTGCAGTATAATAAAGTTAAAATTTGCGGAGTAAATACATCTAAATTAGAAGTTTTAAAAGAATCTGAAAAAATGGAATTGCTAAAAAGGATAAAAGATGGAGATAATGATGCAAGAGAAAAGTTGATAAATGGTAATTTAAGGTTAGTTTTAAGTGTTATCCAAAGATTTACAAATCGAGGAGAAAATTTGGATGATCTGTTTCAGGTGGGGTGTATAGGCCTTATAAAGTCGATAGATAATTTTGATATAAGTCATAATGTAAGATTTTCAACTTATGCGGTTCCTATGATAATAGGTGAAATAAGAAGATATCTAAGGGACAATAATTCTATTAGAGTTAGCAGATCTATGAGAGATATAGCATATAAAGCTATGCAGGCTAAGGAAAAGATGATTGCTCAAAATAATAGTGAACCAACTATAGAAGAGATAGCAAAGGAATTGGGAATACCAAAAGAAAATGTAGTTTTATCTTTAGAGGCTATAATAGAACCAGTTTCTCTTTATGAGCCAGTATTTTCAGATGGAAATGATACAATATATGTTATGGATCAAGTAGGAGATAAGAATGATGATAAAAATTGGTTAGATGAGATTTCTCTTAAAGAGTCTATAAAAGAACTCGACGAAAGAGAAAAAAGAATACTTTCATTGAGATTTTTTACAGGCAAAACACAGATGGAAGTGGCAGAAGAAATAGGGATTAGCCAGGCGCAGGTATCGAGGCTTGAAAAGGGAGTTTTAGATAAAATAAAAAAAAGGCTAGGATAAAATCAAGATCCCTCTTAAATTACTTAAAAGGTGTAATTAAGTAAATTTAAGAGGGTCTTGAAAAAATATTGAAGTTTAGTGTTTTTAATATCTGACAATAGAGCTATAGAAATTTTATATTCTTTTATCTAGTATTGTTCTATATTTATTATAAAATGATATGAAATCTTCATTGTCCATTGAATTTCTGATTTTTTCTAGTAGTGTGTTATAAAAGTATAAATTATGCATAACACAAAGTCGCATAGCGAGCATTTCTCCGCTCTTAAATAAATGCCTTATATATGCTCTTGAATAATTGCTACATGTAGGACAATCACAATTCTCGTCTATGGGCTTATCATCTAGCTCATATTTTTTGTTAAACATGTTTCTGCAACCTTCCCATGTAAAAACATGTCCATGTCTTGCATTTCTGCTAGGCATTACGCAATCAAATAAATCAACACCTCTTAAAACTGATTCAAGTATGTTTACAGGAGTACCAACCCCCATTAAGTATCTTATTTTATCGTATGGCATATATGGATTGATTGTTTCTATAATTCTATACATATCTTCTGCTGGTTCGCCAACGGCAAGACCTCCTATTGCGTATCCATCGAGATTTAACTCCCTTATTTGTTTCATATGCTCAATCCTTATATCTTCAAAAGTGCTACCCTGATTTATACCAAAAAGCATTTGTTTTTTGTTTATAGTATCATCAAGGGAGTTAAGTCTTTTCATTTCGGTTTTACATCTTTTAAGCCACCTTACAGTTCTATCACAAGAATTTTTAGTATAATTATATTCAGCAGGGTTTTCTATACATTCATCAAATGCCATAGCTATAGTTGATGCTAAATTGGATTGTATTTGCATGCTTTCTTCAGGTCCCATGAAAATTTTATGGCCATCTATATGAGAAGAAAATGTTACTCCTTTTTCCTCAATATTTCTTAATTTTGATAATGAAAATACTTGAAATCCACCGCTATCAGTTAAGATAGGACCATTGAATCCGGTAAATTTATGGAGTCCTCCCATTTGCTTTACGATTTTATCTCCAGGTCTTAAATGCATATGATACGTATTACAAAGTTGAACTTGGCATTTTAGATTTTTTAAATCATGTGCGGAAACAGCACCCTTAATAGCACCACAAGTTGCAACATTCATAAATCCTGGTGTTTGCACTATTCCATGAGGTGTATGGAATTCGCCTCGCCTAGCTGAATTGAAACTTTTTTTTAATTTATACACTAATTATCATTCCTTTGATATTAAATTTAATATATGATCATTGCATCTCCAAAGCTAAAGAATCTATACTTTTCTTCAACAGCTATTTTATATGCATTCATAGTATTTTTGTATCCGGCGAAGGCTGATACAAGCATGATTAGTGTGCTTTCTGGTAGATGAAAATTTGTTATTAAGCCATCTAAAACTTTGAAGTTATATCCGGGGTAGATAAAAATATCCGTGTAACCACTGCTTTGGCAGATTTTATTTTCTTTTTTATAAACAGATTCAATAGTTCTACAACTGGTAGTACCTACAGCAAAAACTTTATTACCATTTTTTTTAGTTTTATTTATAAGGTCTGCAGTTTTTTTAGGCATTTCATAATGTTCTGAGTGCATATGATGTAAAGAGATTTCAGATACTTTTACAGGTCTAAATGTTCCAAGGCCGACATGTAAAGTTACAAAACCTATATTAATCCCTTTATCTCGAGCCTTTTGTAATAATTCTTGAGTAAAGTGTAAACCTGCGGTTGGTGCGGCAGCGGATCCTGGGGTTTTTGAATAGACAGTTTGATATCTTTCTTTGTCTTCTAATTTTTTTGTAATATAGTGTGGTAATGGCATTTGTCCTATTTTATCTAAAACAGAATAAAAATTACCTTTATATGTAAATTTTACTATTCTATTTCCTGATTCAGTTATTTCTAGTATTTCTGCCTTTAGAGTTTCATTACCAAAATTAAACTTTGTTCCAGGCTTGGCTCTTTTTCCTGGTCCTGCCAGAACTTCCCATATATCATTTTCTTTTTGATTTAGTAATAAAAATTCAACTCTAGCTCCTGTATATTCTTTTATTCCATAAATTCGTGCTGGAAGAACCCTTGAATTGTTTAATATTAGGCAGTCCCCGGGGTTTATATAATCAAGAACATCGTAAAAATATTTATGATCTATTTTTCCACTATTTTTGTTCAGTGCCATTAATTTAGAATGGTCTCTTTCTTTTAAGGGTGTTTGTGCAATAAGATTTTCTGGCAAATTATAATTAAAATCACTTGTTTTCATTAATAAACTCCTAAAAAAATTAATATGTTTGACAGTATATTGTGCAAATGTTATATTACTTTATAGATGCATATAAGAATATAATTCATTAAATTTATTATATTTTATTATAATAATATTTTCAACTGCTTATAATATTTAATTTTACAAATTGAGAGGTAGAATAGCATATGAGAACTTATAGAGTTGGCATTATTGGAGCAACCGGGATGGTTGGGCAAAGATTTGTAACACTTCTTAAAAATCATCCATGGTTTAAAATTACAGCTTTAGCAGCAAGTCATCATTCTGCGGGAAAAACATATGAAGAAGCAGTATTAACAAAATGGTCAATGAACGAGGATATATCAATGAATGTTAAGAACATGATTGTGCTTGATGCAAATGAGGACATAAAAAAAATAGTTTCACAAGTGGATTTTGTATTTTGCGCAGTTGACATGGAGAAAGAGGACATAAAGAAATTAGAAGAAAAATATGCAAGACTTGAATGTCCGGTAATATCTAATAATAGTGCACACAGATTTACGGAAGATGTTCCAATGATTATTCCTGAAATAAACGCTGATCACGCTAAGATTATAGATGTTCAGAAGAAAAGGTTAAATACTAAAAAGGGATTTGTTGCGGTTAAGTCGAACTGTTCTTTACAAAGTTATGTTCCAGCGGTACATCCCTTAATGGATTTGGGAGTAACGAAAGTTTTAGCTTGCACATATCAAGCAATATCTGGGGCAGGAAAAACATTTAAGACCTGGCCGGAGATGATTGATAATATAATACCATTTATAAGTGGAGAAGAAGAAAAATCAGAAATAGAACCTCTAAAAATATGGGGACATATTGATAATGATAGAATAGTTAATGCTAAATTACCTAATATTACATCCCAGTGCATTAGAGTACCTATTAGCGATGGTCATACAGCTGCTGTATTTGTATCTTTTAATGAGAAAGTGTCAAATGAAACTATAATAAAAAGATGGAAGAGTTATAAGGGAAAAGCACAAAAGTTAAATTTACCAAGTGCACCAAAACAATTTTTGAATTATTTTGAAGAAGATGATAGACCACAAATAAGATTGGATAGAAATTTGGAAAATGGAATGGCTATTTCTATTGGTAGACTGAGAAAAGATAATCAATATGATATAAAATTTGTATGCATGTCGCACAATACTTTAAGAGGAGCAGCAGGTGGAGCTGTTTTATTGGCTGAGTTATTATGCGCTGAGGGATATATATCGTAATAACAAATATAATAGGGGGCGTTTATATGAAAAAAGCGATATTTGAAGGTTCAGGTGTAGCAATTGTAACACCTATGAATAGTGATGGAACAGTAAATTATAAGGTTTTCGATGAACTTATTGAATTTCATATAAAAAATAAGACAGATGCAATTGTTGTATGTGGTACAACTGGAGAATCACCGACTTTAGAGTATGAAGAACATTGTGAGTTAATAAGACATTGTGTTAAAAGTGTTGCCAAAAGAATTCCGGTTATTGCAGGCACTGGAAGTAATGACACAAAGCATGCTTTAGAACTTTCCCTAGAAGCACAAAAAGCAGGTGTAGATGCCATATTATCTGTTACTCCCTATTATAATAAGGCCTCACAAAGTGGACTTATAAAACATTATACTTATATTGCTGATGGTATAGATTTACCAATAATACTTTACAATGTGCCATCGAGAACAGGTTGCAATATAAAACCAGAAACTTATTTTGAACTTTCTAAACATCCTAATATTGTTGGAATAAAAGAAGCTAATGGAGATGTTTCTTCAGTTTTGAAAACTATAAGCCTATGTAGAGATAATATTGTTATATATTCAGGAAACGATGAACAATCAATTCCTATAATGGCATTAGGAGGAAAAGGGGTTATATCTGTGTTTGCAAATATTTGTCCAGATATAATGCATGATATATGTTATAAATATTTAAATGGATATATTAAGGAGAGTTTAGAGATTCAGAAAAAGTATTATAAACTTTTATCAACGTTATTTTTAGACATTAATCCTATACCAGTAAAGGAAGCGGTAAATCTTTTGGGGTTTAAATGTGGTAAGTGTAGGTTACCTCTTGATACTTTGAATATGGATAAATTAGATATATTAAAAAACATAATGAAAGAATATAATTTAATATAAAATTTGTTCGGAGGAAGCTAAATGATAAGGATTTTATTGAGTGGTTGCAATGGTAAAATGGGTAATGTTATATCGAGGGCTGTGCTGAAAAGAGATGATTGCAAAATAGTTGCAGGGATAGATATCAATAATGAAGAAAATGATAATTTTGCGGTTTTTGATTCTCCAGAAAGAGTAAATGTAGAAGCGGACGTAATAATAGATTTTTCTAACCCTAAGGCTTTTGAGTCGCTTTTGTCTTTTGCTATAGATAAAAAACTTCCTGTTGTTTTTTGTACAACAGGTTTTTCAAAGGATCAGGTAAAAAAGATAAAAGATTCATCGAAATTAATACCTATATTTTATTCTAGAAATATGTCTTTAGGAATAAATTTAATTATCGAACTCTCTAAAAGGGCAATGAACGTATTGGGAGATAATTTTGATGTTGAAATAATAGAAAAGCATCATAATCAAAAAATAGATGCACCAAGTGGTACGGCACTGATGATAGCAGATGAAATTGCAGCTGAGTCAAAAAATAATTTAGATTATGTTTATGATAGACGATCGTATAGAAAATCTAGATCTAAAAATGAGATAGGGATACATTCGATAAGAGGCGGGACTATAGTTGGAGATCATGAAATAATTTTTGCAGGACATGATGAGATTGTGAAAATTTCTCATTCAGCTCAATCTAAAGAAGTGTTTGCATTGGGCTCAATAAATGCAGCTATATTTATATGTAAAAAACCCGCATCATTGTATAACATGTCTGATTTACTTGATGAGTAGAGGAGATTATTAATTATGGAAAATATATCTAGAATAAAGGTGGACGATAATGTAACATTAATAACCATGCATAATATACCGTTAGACATGGAATTTATAGCAAAGATATTTGAAAACATTGCTATTATGAACATAAATATTGATATGATTTCAATATCACCATCTCAGGGATTGTTAACTAGTCTTTCGTTTACAGTTAAGGATAATGAGCTAGTAAAAGTTTTGAATTATACATCTACAATAAGAAAAAAATTTGATGAAATCAGTTCTTCTGTAAGTAGTGGTAACTGCAAAATAACTATAATAGATAATAGAATGATAGATTGCCCAGGGTTTGCAGCTAAAATTTTCAAATCGGTTGCAAAATCTAAAACTGATTTAAGGATAATAACAACATCTATAGACGAAATAGCTATACTTACAACAAAGGCTGATTGTGAAAATACAATAAAGAGAATTGAATCTATATTAAAATAATTTTAAGGCGTCTAGTGCTGATTGCATTGACGTCTTTTAATATTTAATTAGAGTCAAAAGCTTTACATAAGCTTTCCTTTATTGTAAAATAAATATAAAAAGGTTTTAGGAGTGTTTGTATGGAACCCAAATATAAAAGAGTATTACTAAAATTGAGTGGAGAAGCTCTTGCAGGAAATAAAAAGCATGGTATAGATTTTGACACAGTTTTAAAAATATGTACTCATATAAAAAAATGTGTTGATGCAGGAGTACAAGTTGGCATAGTCGTTGGTGGCGGTAATTTTTGGCGTGGACGTAGTAGTGGAAAA
>CAKSGI010000008.1 GCA_934454005.1 uncultured Eubacteriales bacterium
GCCCTGGCCATGCTGACTATGTTAAGAATATGATTACTGGTGCTGCTCAGATGGACGGCGCTATCTTAGTTGTTTCAGCTGCAGACGGCCCAATGCCTCAAACAAGAGAGCATATCTTACTTTCTCGTCAGGTTGGCGTTCCTTATATAGTAGTATTCATGAACAAGGCTGACCAAGTTGATGATGAAGAACTTCTTGATTTAGTTGAAATGGAAATTCGTGAACTTCTCGACGAATATGATTTCCCAGGTGATGATACACCTATTATCCGTGGTTCTGCATTAGTTGCTCTTGAATCAACATCTAAAGATCCAAATGCCCCTGAGTATAAATGTATCTTAGATTTGATGAAAGCTGTTGACGAATTTATTCCAACTCCAGAACGTAAAGCTGACTTACCATTCATTATGCCAGTTGAAGATGTATTTACAATCACAGGTCGTGGTACAGTTGCTACTGGTAGAGTTGAACGTGGTCAATTAAAAACTGGTGAAGAAGTTGAAATCGTTGGTTTGTCTAATGAAAGCCGTAAAGTTGTTATAACAGGAATTGAAATGTTTAGAAAAATTCTTGATTACGCTGAAGCAGGAGACAACGTTGGTGTTCTTCTACGTGGTGTTCAAAGAGATGAAATCGAACGTGGTCAAGTTTTAGCAAAACCAGGTTCAATTCATCCTCATACAAAGTTTAAAGGACAGGTTTATGTTCTTACTAAAGATGAAGGTGGACGTCATACTCCATTCTTTGCAAATTATCGTCCTCAGTTCTACTTCAGAACAACAGACGTTACAGGTGTTATTACACTTCCAGAAGGAACAGAAATGTGTATGCCTGGCGATAATGTAGTTATGGACGTTGAACTTATTACTCCTATTGCTATCGAAGAAGGTTTACGTTTTGCTATCCGTGAAGGTGGACGTACAGTAGGATCAGGTGTTGTTACTGCTATTAATGAGTAATAATTAATTACAGTTTATTTAAGGAGCTGTTGCAAGATGTTGAAAATCATTTTGCAGTAGCTCTTTTTTAATAAACGATTAAGTTTACTATATTAGGGCAAACTAATTCTAATTGAATATTTATTTTTGAACATTTACTAATCATTAATTTAAGAGGTGATATGTATTGGATAGATCTGCTGGAATTTTAATGCATATAAGCTCTTTGCCTTCTAAATATGGAATAGGAACTTTAGGAAAAGAAGCTTATAAATTTGCAGATTTTTTAAAAGATTCTAAACAAAAATATTGGCAAATACTTCCGGTAGGGCAAACAAGTTATGGAGATTCTCCGTATCAATCATTATCCGCATATGCGGGCAATCCCTATTTTATAGACTTCGACATACTAAAAGAAGAAGGCCTTTTAAAAGAAGAAGAATATAGCTCAATAAATTGGGGAACTGATATATACTCTGTCGACTATGAGAAAATATTTTACAATAGATTTAAAATTCTAAAAATAGCCTTTAATAGATCAAAAGAAAATGAAGATAAAAAGTTTGATGAATTTAAAAAGGATAACGAATATTGGTTAAAAGATTATTCATTGTATATGGCCGTAAAAAATCATTTTGATTTAAAAGCCTGGACACAATGGGACAAAGATATAAGATTAAGAAATCCAGAGGCTATAAATAGATATTCAAAAGAGTTAAAAGAAGAAATAGAGTTTTATAATTATATACAATATCTATTTTTTAAACAGTGGCAAAAGCTAAAGTGTTACGTAAATTCATTAGGTATTTCTATAATAGGTGACATGCCTATATACGTAGCTATGGATAGTGCCGATACTTGGGCTAATCCAAAAGTTTTTTGGCTTAATAAGGAAAATGAACCAGTTTGTGTAGCAGGATGTCCTCCAGACAAATTTGCAAAAACAGGTCAGCTTTGGGGAAATCCACTCTACAACTGGGAATACCTTAAAGAAACTGGATATAAATGGTGGATAGATAGGCTAAAGGCATCTCAAAAACTTTATGACGTATTAAGAATAGATCATTTTAGAGGCTTTGATGAGTATTATGCAGTTCCCGCAGAAAATAAAACCGCTGAAAAAGGTGAATGGTTAAAAGGACCAGGAATAGATTTATTTAATATAGTTAATAAAAAAATTAATGGTATAGAAATTATAGCTGAAGATCTAGGATTTCTAACAGATAGTGTAGTTAAGCTACTAGAAAAAACGGGATATCCAGGAATGAAGATAATAGAATTCGCCTTTTCCGGTAAAGAACACACATACTTACCGCACAATTATACAAAAAATACAGTTGTTTATACAGGTACCCATGATAACGAAACTATTATGGAATGGTATAAAAATATAAGCAAAAAAGAAAAAAAATACGCTAAAAATTATGCCAGGCTAAGTAAAAAAGAAGGCTATAATTGGGGTTTTATAAGGCTCGCTTATGCGAGTGTAAGTAATGTAGCTATTATTCCAATACAAGACTTTTTAGGTCTTGGCGCAAACTGCAGAATGAATACTCCTTCAACTATGGGAGGTAATTGGAAATTTAGAATAAGTCCAAATTCTTTAACTCCAGAACTTTCTAAAAAAATACGAAAATTGACAAAATTATATGCAAGATATAATAAAGAAAATGACAAAAATAAAAATCAAAAAATTTAATCTTGCAAAAAAGTGAAAATATTGTTTTATTTTTTATAATGTAAGTGATTAAATGCAGGATATAGCTTTAACACTTGCATTTTTTTTGCATATATAGTATTATATAATTATAAAAAGTTTTAGCTAATTAATATCAAATAACACCATCGTGTAAATTAGACTAGAAAAATAAAATTAACATAAAATTGAATGTTTGTCCACATTATATAAGTAGATCAAAAATAATTTTTAGGAGTGATTTATTTGGAATATTTGTCTTTAAATAAAGATGAATTGCAAAAAGAAAAAAATATATTATTAAAGGAATATAATAGATATAAAAATCAAGGGTTAAAACTTGATATGTCAAGGGGAAAGCCTAGTAGCGAACAGTTAGATATATCAGTAAAAATGCTTGATATTATAAATAGTGGATCTAATTGCAAAACTAAAGACGGTATAGACTGCAGAAATTATGGGTTGCTTGATGGTATCCCAGAGATAAAAGAACTTTTTGCTAAAATTATGCAAGTACCATCAAAATGGGTTATAGCGGGTGGAAATTCCAGTTTAAATATGATGTTTGATACATTTACTTGTTTTATGACGCACGGAGTATCTAACTGTAAGCCCTGGATAAAACAAGATAAAATAAAGTTTTTGTGTCCGTGTCCTGGATATGATCGACACTTCTCCATTTTAGATTACTATAATGTTGAACCTATTGTTATTGATATGAATAGCGATGGTCCAGATATGAATATGATCGAAAATTTAATTGAAAATGATGATTCTATAAAAGGGATATGGTGCGTTCCAAAATATTCTAATCCAACCGGTATAACGTACTCTGATGAAGTTGTTAAAAGGTTTGCCAAATTAAAACCTAAAGCAAAAGATTTCAGAATTTTTTGGGATGACGCTTATGCTATACACGATATAAACGACAATCATGATAAGCTGTTGAGCATAATGAATGAATCCATAAAAAATGGAACAGAAGATAATGTAATTGTATTTTGTTCTACCTCTAAAATAACATTTCCAGGTTCAGGCGTTGCAGCAATGGCGGCATCTGAAAACAATCTAAAAGTTATAAAAAAAAGATATTCTGTTCAAACCATAGGATATGATAAAATTAATCAACTAAGACATATGCATTTCTTTAAGGATTTCGACGGCGTACTCAAACATATGCAAAAGCATAAAAAAATTTTAAAACCAAAATTTGATGTAGTTATAAATAAATTAAAGGAAAATTTTTCAGAAAATAAATTAGTAAGGTGGAGTGAACCTAATGGTGGATATTTTGTTAGTGTAGACGTATTTAACGGCTGCGCAAGTAGAGTTGTAGAACTTTGCAAAAATGCTGGATTAATTCTAACCCCTGCAGGTTCCACATATCCAAAAGATAAAGATTTTAAAGATAGTAATATAAGAATTGCTCCAACATATCCACAGATAGAAGAATTAGAAAAAGCTATGGATTTATTTTGCGTATCAATAAAAATAGCATCGGTTGAAAAAATAGAGAATAATAAAAAATCGTAATTCTATTTAAAAAGTTAATGTAAAAACTAGTCATATTAGATAAGAATATGAAGATAATTTTGTCTTGACACAACCCATAAATAAGTAATACAATATTAATTGAAGTATAATTTTAAATACAATTAGGATTGCTTTTAATTTATTTTATTGTAATTTTTATTGGCTTTGCCATATATTATTAAATATATTTTTATCTTTTTATATTTAAATAGAGCGCTTTATGGTGTTCATTTTCTATAGATAAAATTTAGAGCTTTATAAAAAATTGAATATATGTATATTAAGGGCTATCCTTATTATTGAAAAGATATTAAAGAAAAATAAGGAGGTGCCGAATGAATTTATGGTTAGCTATATTACTCATAGTTGTAACAGGAGTAGTATTAGGGGTAATTGGGTTTGTTTCTGGTAGTAACCATAGAAAAAGAATTGCTGAAGCAGAAATTGGCTCGGCGGAACAAGAGGCAAAAAAGATTATAAGCGATGCAATTAATATGGCTGAATCTAAAAAAAAGGAAGCTATATTAGAAGGAAAAGACGAGGCTCACCGCTTAAGAACAGAAGTTGAGCGCAACTTAGCAGAACAAAGAAAAGATGCTCAAAGATTAGAACGGAGACTTCAACAGAAAGAGGAAACTCTTGATAGAAAGTCGGATAATCTTGAAAAAAAAGAAGAAATCATTGCAAACAAGCTTAAACATGTAGAAGAAAAACTTAAGGAAGCTGATAATTTTAAAACAAAACAGTTTAAAATGTTAGAAAAAATTTCTGGTTTTTCTTTAGAACAAGCTAAAGAATATCTTCTTAAAAATCTTGAAGATGAACTTATACACGAAAAAGCTGTAAGAATAATAAACATAGAACAGCAAACAAAGGAAGAAAGTGAACAAAAAGCAAGAGAAATAATTTCGTTAGCAATACAACGCTGCGCTGCTGACCATGTCGCAGAAGCTACTATCTCTGTAGTTCCTTTACCAAATGATGAAATGAAAGGAAGAATAATAGGTAGAGAAGGTAGAAATATTAGGTCAATTGAAACATTAACAGGAGTAGATCTAATAATCGATGATACTCCAGAAGCAATTACTCTTTCTAGTTTTGATCCTATAAGACGAGAAATCGCTAGAATAGCTCTTGAAAAATTGATTTCGGATGGACGTATTCATCCAGCAAAAATAGAAGAAATAGTCAATAAAGCCCGCCGCGAAATAGAAGCCACTATTAAATCCGAAGGGCAACGTGCAGTTATAGAATCTGGAATTAACAGTATTAATCCAGAACTTATTAAGCTTTTAGGAAGGCTTAAATACCGTACTAGTTATGGTCAAAATGTACTTAATCATTCTTTAGAAGTTTCGTACTTATCGGCAATGATAGCCTCAGAATTAGGTTTAGATCCAACCTTAGCAAGAAGAGCTGGTCTGCTTCATGATATAGGAAAAGCTATAGACCATGAAGTTGAGGGGTCTCATATAGATATAGGGGTAGAAATTGCTAAAAAATACAAAGAAAATGAAGCCGTTATACATGCTATTCAAGCACATCACGGGGACGTAGAAGCAAAAACAATTATTGCATGTATAGTTCAGGCCGCAGATGCAATCTCTGCAGCTAGACCAGGCGCTAGAAGAGAAAACTTAGAAAATTATATAAAACGTCTTGAAAAACTTGAAAACATAGCATCATCGTTTAATGGTGTTGAAAGATGTTTTGCTATTCAAGCTGGTAGAGAAATTAGAGTTATGGTTAAACCTGAAATAGTAGATGATGAACATATGATACCTTTAGCTAGAGATATATGCAAAAAAATTGAATCCGAGTTAGAATATCCGGGTCAAATTAAGGTAAATATGATAAGAGAGAGTCGTACTATCGACTATGCAAAATAAAACTTAGGGAACAGTCTTCTGTTCCCTTTTATTAAAAAGAAATCGAGGATAAAAGATGAATATACTTGCTATAGGTGATGTTTTCGGAAACAAAGGTTGCGAATTTTTACGCTCAAAATTACCTAACTTAAAAAAACTGAAAGCTGTGGATCTTGTAATTGCTAATGGAGAAAATTCTGCAGATGGAAATGGAATAACAAGAGGATCTGCTGAGTATTTATTTAAAAGTGGTGTTGACGTTATTACTACTGGAAATCATGCATTTAGAAGACGTGAAATATATTCTATGTTTGACGAAGATGATCGATTGATCCGTCCAGCAAATTTTCCAAATTCCACCACTCCTGGTAAAGGATATTCTATAGTAGATTTAGGAAGAACTCAGGTTTGTGTTATAAATGTGATGGGCGTAGTATATATGGAAAGCTTAGAATGCCCATTTAATACTACTGATAAAATAATTGAAAAATTTAAAGACATTCCAATAAAATTAGTCGATTTTCATGCTGAAGCCACAGGTGAAAAAAGAGCGCTAGGTTTCTATTTAGATGGCAAAATTTCAGCTTTTTTTGGGACACATACACATGTTCCAACTGCAGATGAATCTATTCTTCCAAATGGAACAGGATATATAACTGATGTAGGAATGACAGGCGCTATAAATTCTGTTTTAGGAATAACTCCAGAATCTGCCATAAAAAAAATGAAAGGTAAATTACCTGTTAAGTTTGAATTTTCAAAAGATATCCAGAAAATGGATACAGTTTTATTTAATATTGATGAGTCTTCTGGAAAAACTGTAAATATAGAAAGAATGACTATTATATAATAGAACATTCTTTTTTGCCCCCTTATTAATACAGTGTTGTACAATCAGATAGCTGTAACTTTTTGGATAATACTAGTTTGGAAATCGATAAATTTTGTTACGTATTAATGATTTTATTTCTAGAACAAATATATATACGTATTTATGTTGCAATTTTTTCGATTTATGTGTATACTTTTTAAAGGGGATCATAGGTGAATTAATTTGAATGGAGACTTTAATGAAAATGGAGATACTAAAAATTTCTACAAAATCGGCACCAAATTCTGTAGCAGGAGCTATTGCCGGGATACTTCGCGAGCAAAGCTGTGTTGAAATGCAAGCCATTGGAGCAGGAGCAATTAATCAAGCTATAAAGTCGATTGCAATAGCAAGAGGTTATCTTGCTCCATCCGGAATAGATATCGTTTGCATTCCATCATTTTCCAACATAGTAATAAATGATGAAGATAGGACAGCTATAAAATTACTTGTTGAAGTCCGCTAAATGCTCTATATCTGTTACAAAAAGACTGCTGTTCATCTTTCGATAATTTACAGCAGTCTCTTTTTATTAAAGAAAAAATCCTATTAGATTCTTTAAACTTATTGATTATTGTTATAAATGAGATAAAAATTTAAAAAATTAGCTTTTTTGTCTTGACAAATAAAAAATAAAGTGTTATAGTATAAAAGCAGTAATCATTAGCTGGTGTAGCTCAGTTGGTAGAGCAGCTGATTTGTAATCAGCAGGTCGTGGGTTCGAGTCCCTCCACCAGCTCCATTTTATTTGTAAAATTCTATACGGGAGATTTCCCGAGCGGCCAAAGGGGGCAGACTGTAAATCTGTTGTCTCTGACTTCGGTGGTTCGAATCCACCATCTCCCACCAAAAAGCAGCCTTTCGGCTGCTTTTTTAGTTACTCTTACTTTTTTACTAACAATGATAAAAGCAATTTTTCCTCTAATTTAAAAATACACTAGATTTTATTTATATTATAGAAAAATAAAAAAGCAATGCAAACTTTAAATTGCCCATATAATTTGAGCCATTTGTTTAAAAAAGTTTGCATTACTTTTTTTACTCTAATTTTTATTATGACTAAACGTTGGAACTATATTTGAAATTAGTTTATCGATTCTTTCTTTATCATTATTATCTGCTGCAACTTTTAAATTTTTTAGTTCACTTTTAAATTTAGCCTCATCAATATCAATAGGTTGACCTATATATATTTTTTTGCTGTCTGTTTTTTGGATTCCTTCCTCATCTAAAAGAAGTTCTTCATATAATTTTTCTCCGGGCCTTAATCCCGTATATTCTAGTTTAATATCTACACCAAGTTTAAGTCCTGATAATCTTATAAGATTTTCAGCTAAATTTTTTATTTTTACAGCTTCACCCATATCTAGTATAAATATTTCGCCACCTTTAGCAAACCCGCCTGCAGTTAAAACTAAAGACACCGCTTCTGGTATGGTCATAAAATATCTTATTATATCCGGGTGCGTAACTGTAACAGGCCCCCCATTTTTAATTTGTTCCTTAAATAATGGAATAACAGATCCATTAGATCCTAAAACGTTCCCAAATCTAACTGCAACAAACTCTGTAGAACTTTCTTTATTTTTAAGTTGAATAATCATTTCGCATATTCTTTTAGTTGCACCCATAATATTAGTAGGATTAACTGCTTTATCTGTAGATATCTGCACAAACCTTTTTACTTTATATTTATCTGATAAATCTACTAGATTTATTGTTCCAAAAACATTATTTTTTACAGCTTCTTCAGGATTATTTTCCATCAAAGGTACATGTTTATGAGCAGCCGCATGAAAAACAACATCAATATTTTTTGTTTTAAAAATCTGTTCTAATTTAGATTTATCTCTAACAGAGGCAATCTCAACTTCAAAATTAAGATTATTTCCATACTTTCTTTTTAGTTCTTGTTGAATATCATAAGCATTATTTTCGTATATATCAAGTATTATTAAATTTTTAGGATTAAGCGTTGCTATTTGGCGACAAAGCTCCGAACCAATAGAACCTCCACCACCGGTTACAAGAATATTCTTGTTTACTATATATTTACCATATTTCTCAGTTTCGAAAACAACAGGATCTCTACCTAATAAATCTTCCACTTCTACACGCCTGATTGATTCTGTAACAGGTTTATTATCAGTTAATATATCATAAATGTTAGGAACTATCTTTACCTCTAAGTTAGTTTTAGCACATATATCTAATATTCGGTGTTTTTCTTCAAACGATGCCTGACAAATAGTAAATATAATAACATCTATATTATAAGCTTTGCAAACTTCTGGAATTTCGTATGTTGAACCAATCACTTTTACTCCAGAGATACGTCTTCCTATTTTTTCTCTATCATCATCTACGATGCATATAGGGATGTACTCATTGTCTATATATTTAGAGAGCTCTTTTAAAACTAAAACAGATGCCTCACCTGCTCCAACTAACAATGTCCTTCGTTTAACACTATTGCTTACGCTTCTCTGCTCTATAATTACATTTACTCTATATATAAATCTAAACATAAACATCAAAAATGTTGTTATAAGAGTAACCAAAACGTAAATTCTAATGCCTAAATTCATCCATTCAAGATTTGGATCAACAAATGCTATTATTTCTGATACAACAAAAAATACAAGATTTGCACAAATTGACGATAAACCAGCATAGAAAAAATCTTCTATATCCGCATATCTCCAAATTTTATCATACATTTTAAATAACAGAAAAGTAACTGTAAAACAAATATTAAAAAGTATAATTGAGCACAAAAATAGTTTTTCGTAGTCGTATAAAAGAAAACTAGCTTTGTTTATTGCAAAGGCTAAATAAAACGAAATATTCCAAAGGATAAAGTCACATAAAAATAAAAGAAATCGCCTGGCTTTTTTTAAATTACTATATATATTCATAAAATCATCTCTCAATATTCTAATCAATAATAATATACATTCCAAACTATTATACACTACATCATTACATAATTCAAGACAAAGAGTGTCAAAAAGTCTAGTATAATAAAAAGATAAAAAATAAATAAAATCATGTTAACATAAATTTAAAAAGAATTTGTAAATATGTTCTATCTTATAAATATTTTTTTAAATTTGTAGAAGTAATTCGAGTAAAAAACTGGACATACTTCACGAATTTTGCTATTGTATTTTTTAAAAATAGCCGGTATAATTATTGTGACAATTTTTGTTTTTTATTAAGACTATTATAATATACTGAATAAATATACTTGATTTATACTTATATATTTTTTCGGGGGGATTTATTTGAAAATTGGATTAGACATAGGATCAACAACTATAAAATGTGTTGTTTTAAACGATAATAATAAAATAATACATAAATCATATCAACGTCATTATTCTCAAATAACTCAAAACATTATTGATATACTAAACGACTTATCTAATACTATCCCTAATATAAAAACTTCTTTAATAGCTATATCTGGATCTGCAGGTATGGGATTAGCCGAAGCAGCTAATATAACTTTTGTTCAAGAAGTCTATGCAACAAGAATCGCTGCGAATACTTTTCTACCAAAAACCGATACAATTATAGAACTTGGTGGAGAAGATGCTAAAATTCTATTCTTATCAGGCGGCACAGAAGTTCGAATGAACGGTACCTGCGCTGGCGGAACAGGTGCATTTATAGATCAAATGGCAACACTTTTAAATGTACCAATAGAATCTTTAAATGATTTATCTAAAACTAGTGAAAAAATATATACTATAGCTTCAAGATGTGGAGTCTTTGCAAAATCCGATATTCAACCTCTTTTAAACCAAGGTGCAAAAAAGAGCGATATAGCTGCAAGTATTTTTTACGCTGTTGTTAACCAAACAATCGCAGGATTAGCCCAAGGACGTGAAATAAATGGAAATGTAGTTTACCTAGGTGGACCTTTAACATTCTTGCCAGAACTTAGAAAATGTTTTGACAAAACTTTAAATACAACAGGAATTTGTCCTGAAAATTCACTTTATTATGTTGCATTAGGAGCTGCCCTATGTGCGGATAAAATGATAGACTTTAATAAAACCATTAACTTAATTAAGAATTTCAGAGGAGCCGGTAACTTCGCATATAACCCACCTTTATTTAAGGACGAAAAAGAGTACAACGAGTTTGTTAAAAGGCATAACAAAAACTCTGTAGAAAAAAAAGATATATCTAAATACAAAGGTGATGTTTACATCGGAATAGATGCTGGATCTACAACTGTAAAAGCAGTTGTTTTGAGTAATAAAAAAGAAGTTTTATACTCTAAGTATTTACCTAACAGTGGAAACCCTATTCCCATAGTTCAAAAATTTTTAAACGATTTATATTTAAATTACCCTAATATAAACATTATATCCAGTGCTGTAACAGGATATGGTGAAGATATTATAAAAAATGCTTTTTGTGTTGATCATGGTATTGTTGAAACCGTTGCACACTTAACGGCAGCAAAAGAATTTATGCCAAACGTTGAATTTGTAATAGATATTGGTGGTCAAGATATAAAATGCTTTAAAATCCATAATGGCGTTGTAGATAATATATTTTTAAACGAAGCATGTTCATCTGGGTGCGGATCGTTTTTACAAACATTTGCAAATACATTAGGATATTCTATTGAAGATTTCTCTAAACTAGGATTATTTGCAAAACATCCTGTTGATTTAGGATCTAGATGCACAGTATTTATGAACTCATCTGTGAAACAAGCTCAGAAAGACGGCGCTACAATAGAAGACATATCTGCAGGATTATCTCTTAGCGTTGTGAAAAATGCTCTTTATAAAGTTATAAGAGCCTCATCTCCTGATGAATTAGGAAAACACATTGTTGTCCAAGGCGGAACATTTTTAAACGATGCTGTTTTAAGAGCATTTGAAATAGAAATGGGTGTAAATGTTGTAAGACCTAATATTTCTGGATTAATGGGTGCCTATGGTGCTGCAATTTATGCTAAAAACCAAAAAAACGTGTATAGTAATATAATAAATAAAGCCGAGCTTGATAATTTTTCTCATAAAATAAAAGTTGCCTCTTGTGGAATGTGCAACAACAGATGCAAACTTACTATAAATACATTCAACAGTGGTAGAAAGTTTATTAGTGGAAATAGATGTGAAAAACCAATAACCAAGAAATTATCAAACAATGATTTAAATATATATGAGTATAAACTAAATTTATTAAAAAAGTATATGAGTTCAGATGGAAACAGAGGAATAATCGGTATTCCGCTTGCACTTAATATGTATGAACTTCTCCCTTTTTGGCATAAATTTTTTACAACCCTTGGATTCTCTGTTAAAACATCACCTTTTTCTAGTCGAAAGTTATATTTAGATGGCCAACAAACCATTCCATCTGATACTGTATGCTTTCCTGCTAAGCTAGTTCATGGACACATCAAATATCTCATTGATTCCGGTATCGATACAATATTTTATCCTTGCATGTCTTATAATCTTGATGAGGGATTAGGAGATAATCATTATAATTGTCCAGTTGTTGCATATTATCCTGAAGTTATATCTGCTAATATGAAAGACATATCTAATATTAAGTTTATAGATGATTATGTTGGAATTCACCGAGAAAAAGATTTTCCAATAAAAATAAGAGATATACTTCTTAAATATTTTCCAAAGATAAAATTAAAAGAAATACAAAGTGCTACTAAAGAAGCATATAACGAATATTATAAATACCTTGATGATATAAGAACTAAAGGAAAAAAAATAATCAATGAGGCTCAAAACAAAAATATTGATATAATAGTTTTATCTGGAAGACCTTATCATATAGATCCTGAAATTAACCATGGTATAGATAAGTTAATTTCTAGTTATAATGTTGCAATAATTTCTGAAGATGTTGTATCTTATCATATTGATAAATTTAAAACAACAGTTTTAAATCAATGGACATATCATTCTAGATTATATGCCTCGGCAAAATATATAGCAGATAAACCTAATATGAACCTTGTTCAACTAGTATCCTTTGGATGCGGAATAGATGCTATTACCACTGATGAAGTTAGAGAAATTTTAGAAAAATCAGGAAAAATATATACACAAATAAAAATAGACGAAATTACCAATCTAGGGGCAGTCAAAATAAGATTAAGAAGTTTATTCGCCGCAACAAAACGTCAAACTGAAAATATAAATTTTATTGAGAATCTAAAGTCAAGTCAGCCTATTGCGAAAGGTATGTGATGATAATGGCTAAACTTAAATATACTGACGATGGCCGTCTTTTATTTACAAAAGAGATGAAAAATGAATACACAATACTTTTACCTATGATGGCTCCAATACATTTTAAATTGCTGAAAAATGTGTTTTTACATTATGGATATAACGCAGTTTTACTAGATACTGAAGGCCCAGAAATAGCATCTACAGGCCTTAAATATGTACATAACGATACTTGCTATCCCGCAATATTAGTAATAGGACAATTTATCCATGCGCTTCAAAGCGGAAAATACGATCCCTCTAAAACAGCTCTATTGATAACTCAAACTGGTGGTGGATGCAGAGCATCTAACTATATTCATCTTTTAAGAAAAGCTCTAAAAAAGGCTGGATTTGAAAATGTGCCTGTCATTTCGCTTAACTTATCTGGACTAGAAAAAAACAGTGGTTTTAAATTAACTTTTACGATGTTAAGAAGGTTAATCGCATGTTTAGTGTATGGAGACGCGTTAATGTTTTTAAATAATCAAACAAAACCATACGAAGTAAATAAAGGCGAGAGTTATAGATTAGTAGAAAGCTGGACAAAAAATTTAACAAAACAAATAAATAGTGGAAATGGATATTCTAAAAAACAGATTGAATCTAATTTAAATAAAATATCTGATACATTTGCTGATATCCCAGTAGTAAAGGTTCCGAAAGTAAAAGTCGGAATAGTAGGGGAGATATATGTTAAATACTCCAGCTTAGGAAATAATGGTTTGGAAAAATTTCTAGCAGAGCAAGATTGTGAGGTTTTAGTCCCTGGGATAATGGGATTTATGCTATTTAAAGTTGATAATCGCTTAGAAGACATAAAATTGTATGGTGGAAGCAAAATTAAATACAATATAATAAACATTTTAATGAAATATCTATCAGATATAGAAAATATATTTATAAAATCTGTAAAAAGACATGAAGATGTATTTGTAGTACCATCATCGTATAACCATACAAAAAAGCTTGTTAAGGGTATTATAGGTTATGGAAGTAAAATGGGAGAAGGTTGGTTATTAACCGCAGAGATGTTGGAATTAACTGAACTTGGATATGAAAATATAGTTTGCACTCAGCCCTTTGGATGTTTACCAAATCACATTTGCGGAAAAGGAATGGTTAGAAAAATTAAGTCTGTTGATAATAGAGCAAATATTGTCACTATAGATTATGATCCTGGTGCAACAAAAGTAAACCAAGAAAATAGAATTAAATTAATGCTTTCTGTTGCCAAAGAAAAACTTTCAACAAAACCATTTAATCAGGTTGAAATCCCAGTTAAGCAGGATACATCTGTCCCGGTTATTAAACCTTCGGATCATTTATTAGAAACGTTTTAAATAGAAAGACCACTAGAAAATAAATAGTGATATGTTCATTCTGTCTATTTGACAAGTAGTATATCATTTTCTAGTGGTTTTTAAATATAATAATTTACATTCTTTTAATTTCACCGCAAGCAATTTTTGTACCTGAATTGCCTGAAGGCTGAGTTGTAAAATCGTCAAGCTTATCATGTATAACTACAGTTTTATCTATAATTTCCCCAACATTAAAACGATCAGTTAAAAATATAGATAAAGCAATACCTTGGTTTCCAAACAAAGGTGGTAAATCTCCGGCGTGGTAAGGATGAGCGCAATTTTGTGGATTATAATGAGTTAAGGTATCTGCAAATGGATCATCCGCGGTTCCGGTACAAGAAGAACCTTTATGAATGTGAAAAGCAAAAATTGGGCTATCGCAAGGAGTTGTAGATGTAGGCAATCCTGTTATCTCTGCAAATACTAAAACACCTAAGTTAGTTTGATAGAATCTTACTACTCCAGATATTTGTGGTTGAACCGGGCTTCCCGAAACAATAGCCTTGGCATGCGGTGAAGAATTCAAAATAGATACAATAGGATTTTGTTCATTATTTGGAAATCTATTAGACATATATCAAAATCTCCTGACTGAATATTTTACAAAACACTCTATGCAAAAATTCAGCCAGTGGTTACTAATTACAGGATTTAATTTTACATCAAAATCAATTTTTATTGATTATCTGATCTTAAGTGAACCAAATGGGCAATTCCAGGGATACTTTCGCCCTGTTGCGATGATGTTGGAGACATAAGTGCTCCTGTTGCGATAAACAACACGCTAGAAAGTTCATTACTCTTAAGTTGATTTAATATTGTTGAACATAATACAGAAGCAGAACATCCACAACCAGAGCCACCCGCATGTACATCTTGATCTTTTATATTGTATATCATTATCCCACAATCATTATGCTTACTTTTAATATCTATCTCATCTTTTTGAAGAAGTTCAATAAGCAACTTAGAACCGACTGTTCCCAAATCTCCTGTTAAAATTAAATCGTAATCTTCTGGGGAAGAGTTAGTATCTTTAAAAAAATTATTTAAAGTCTCAGCAGCAGCAGGAGCCATTGCTGCACCCATGTTTGCGGCATCTTTTATTCCCAAGTCTACTATTTTCCCTATAGTTACCTCTGAAATATAAGGTCCTTTACCTCCGTTTCCTACTACAATCGATCCGGATCCAGTTACAGTCCATTGCGCGGTAGGGGTTCTTTGTCCACCGTATTCAAGAGGAAATCTAAACTGACGCTCTGCAGCGCAAAAATGAGAAGAAGTGACAGCCACACATCTCCTTGCAGCTCCAGAATCAACCATTATTGCTGACAATGCAAGAGTCTGTGCCATTGTTGAACATGCCCCATATTGACCTAAAAACGGAATGCTCAAACTTCTTAACCCAAACGTAGATGATATACATTGGTTTAATAAATCTCCTGCAAAAATATAATCTATATCTGATGATGTTACAGAAGCTTTTTTTAAAGCTAAATTTACAGCCTCAGACTGCAATTTACTCTCTGCCTTTTCCCAACTAGATTCACCAAGAGTGGTATCATTAAATGTATAGTCAAAATGCCTACCTAAAGGCCCCTCTGATTCCTTTTTACCACAAACAGATGCATATCCTTGAATATATGGCATATTTTCCATTTTTAAGGTATATCTCCCAACTCGTTTTGCCATTATAAAACCACCAATCCATAGTAATATAATTTTATTCTTCCGTTTTTTTTGTTATATATTCTAATATTATCTCTTATCATAAATGGTATAATAGTATAGTATAAATTACTAAATTATTTTATTGAGATTTGGGAGGAATATTATGAGCTTTAAAGAGGTTAATATAAAAAATTTTTCGTTTGAGCCATTTAAAAGAATCGGCGATGATTGGATGCTTATAACTGCTGGTGATGAGCAAAAATATAATACAATGACTGCAAGTTGGGGTGGATTAGGTGTATTGTGGAATAAAAATGTAACATTTTCCTTTGTTCGCCCCCAAAGATACACATTCGAATTCCTTACTAAAAGTGCTTATTATACTCTTTCTTTTTACGATGAAAAATATAGAAAAGCTCTTGTTACATGCGGTAACAAATCAGGGAGAAATAGTAATAAAATAAAAGAAGCTGGTCTTACGCCAAGTTTTTCAGAAAAGGCACCATATTTTAAAGAAGCTAATATAGTATTTATTTGCAAAAAATTACATGAACAATTTATAGATCCAAGTTGTTTTGTTGACAGTAGCATAGAAAGCCATTATCCCGAAAAAGACTATCATAAAATATTTGTTGGAGAAATAGTAAAGGTGTTGAATAACAATTAGATGAATAAAACAGTAATAATTACAGGAGCTTCAAGAGGAATAGGCAAAGAGTGTGCAATTCTTTTTGCTAAAACAGGATATAATGTTGTTATAAACTATCTTAATTCAGAAAAACAAGCATTAAAACTATGCAATGACTTAGCAAACTATAAAACCGAATGCATTGCAATAAAAGCAGATATCTCAAAATATGATCAGGTTAGGAATATGATTGATATAGTTAAGACAAAATTTAAAAAGGTAGATGTTTTAGTTAACAACGCAGGAATATCAAAATTTAACTTGTTTACAGATATATCTGAATCTGAATGGGATAATATTTTCAATGTAAATATAAAAGGAATGTTTAATTGTTGTAAAAATGTTATTCCCATGATGATACATGAGAAAAATGGAAAAATAATAAATATATCATCCATATGGGGGCTTACAGGTGCCTCTTGTGAAGTACATTATTCGGCGTCAAAAGCGGCTGTTATAGGTTTTACAAAAGCTCTTGCAAAGGAGCTAGGTCCTTCTAATATAAATGTAAATTGTGTAGCTCCAGGCATTATAGATACAGATATGAATAAATCCATTGATGATAATACCTTAAACCTATTAAAAGAAGAAACACCTCTTGGAACCATAGGAACTCCTAAAGATATCGCTAAAACAATACTATTCCTTGCACGTAATGATGCTTCTTTTATTACAGGTCAAGTTATAAGTCCTAACGGAGGATTTGTTATCTGAGTATTAAATAAAAGCTATCATAAATGTGTTATCCATTTGTGATAGCTCTATATTAATTTCTTTTTAATTTTCTTATTTTGTTTTTAATATTTTTATCCACACGATATGATTCTATTATCTTTTGTATAGACTTATTAAAAGTAAAATCATCTAAATTATTATTTTTTAGATATTGCATTGTTTCATTTTTAAATTTTATAAAATAACACGACACAGCCCAAGCAACAGCCATTTGAGCATAATAATCTTTGTTTTTTATGTTGTCAAATTCTTTAAAGGCTTTTTCGATATGTTCCTTATCCACATAATATTTAAGTATCATTACAACACCAAATCTTACATAAAATGTTCTATCATCCCTTAAAAATGGAATTATAAAATTCCAGATTTCATTAGGATACTTCTTAGCAATTTTTAAACCTGTGCAAAAACAATCACAAACAGACCAATTATCAATTTTAGGAATAAAATTATTTATCATATTTAATGCGTTTTCTAGGTTCTTTTTTGCATAACCTATGACCATCCCTTGAAGCATAATCTCTTCAAAGGTTTCATCTGAGGCACTTTTTAAATAATTATCAACATCATCATTAGCTATTTCTTTGGCTATTCTTCTAATATCCGGAATTCTAACACCTATAATATTTGTAGTCCCTGGCAATAATTTTTTACTAAAATCTCTATACTCTGAATCCCTTAGCTCCAAAAGTTTGTTTTTAACATTTTCATACATTTTAATCCCTCTCTTCTTTTCATAAATCTATTTCTCCCTATTTTCTGCAATTGTTAGCCCTATTAAAAATAAAGCTAAAATAAATATCTTAATTACTAAAGAAGTGATGTATGGAATAACGCATTTATAATCTAAAAACAAAACTAATATCATTAAAATAGAAAAAATAGCCTTTACAGCTAATGTTTTTTTATTCTTTATTTCCATAAAAAACCCCTACCAATTTATTCCTTAATAAGATTATAAAATAATAAAAAGTTACTTTATATTCGCAAAATAACCAAACATTTATGTTTTTCCCGGCAGATATCTAGCAATAATATTTGTAAAATTCATTTTCGATAAATAATAGAATATATTAAAATCACAATTTAATTAACACCAATATAACAAATCATATGTAAAAATACAATCAAAATACTACATTCTAAAATAGCAAATAAAAAATAGTATTTATGACAATAATTTTTAAAAAGTTTAAAAGTTATTCTACTATTTTGTCAATTGAAAATTATGAAAGATATTCTATAATATGTCTATAAAAGAATGAATAAATACAAATTTTGGTATTGATTTGCAAAAAAATATAAACTGAAAACCATGTTAAAATATTATTAAACTTAACAAGTAAAACTTCGATAATTGAACTCAAATTATTTATATACTTGCAAACTTATATATTTTAAATACAGAACTTTTTTAGCTCACGGTACCTTCAAGAAAATTATAACATAAGGAGAATTTAAATTATGAAGCGAGTATCAATAGATAGTATTGGCGAAGAATATTCATCGTGTGAAGATGATAATTTTAACACAATCTATATAAAAAATAGTGATCTACCTAAAAATGCTTCTGAGGGAGATATCCTGCAAATTGACGACAACGGAAAAATAAAAATAGACATAGAAGAAACAAAAAAAAGAAAAGCAAAGATAATTGCTCTTCAGAAAAAAATCCGGAACTCATAGAATTTTTTAGAGATTATTGCATGTTTCCTGTTTCGTACATTATAATAGATAACGCAGCAATCGGTGCAGTTTCTGTTCTAAGAATCCTTCGTCCTAAAGTGGCACTTTTAATATTATAAGACGACATCATTAATATTTCGTCTTTATCAAAGCCTCCCTCTGGACCTACAAATATAGAAATAGTTTTAGGTGTATCTTTAATGATATCACCTATTTTTTTGCCCATAAGCTCATAAAAAACCATCGATACTTGACTCTTATTAGATTCTTTTACAGCTGATTCAAGACTTATCAAATCACCTATTTTAGGTATCCTTCCACGCCTTGACTGCTTCGATGCTTCTTTAGAAATTTTTTGCCATCTCAGAATTTTTTTCCCAATTGACTTTTCATCTGGCCTTGATATGCATCTTTTAGTCAAAACCGGAACAATTTCACTCACACCAAGTTCAACAGCCTTTTGGACTATTAAATCCATTTTATCAAATTTAGGCAAAGACTGATATAAGGTAACATAAATACTAGGTTCGTTTAAACAAGGGTTCGATTCTTTCACTTTAAGAAAAATTTTATTTTCTTTTATAGATTCAATAACACATATATGATCAGTTGAATTGCGATCACAAATAGTAATTTCATCGTCAACTTTCATTCTAAGAGATTTTAATATGTGTGTAGCATCTTCATCTTTTAGCACAGGATTGTCTTTAACTATATAATCGACAAAAAATCTAGCCATTATATTTCCTTCTTTGCTTTCCTATTTATTCTATTTTTAAGTTTTATAAGTCTAAACCTATTGTATCTTTGAATGGCCAAAAATGGCAGATGTATAGCTAATGTTAAAACTGAAAATTCTATAGCAATTAAAATGTCACTTATTACAAACGTAATTATTGCATATAATGCACATAAACTATGGCTCCATTCCGCTCTACAAGTTTCTTTTATAAAAGTATCTATATAATCAGCGGAAAGTCCTTCTAAATGGCGCTTTGAAAAACCATTTTTTCCTATATATTGTGGTAGTTTGTCTTTCCACTTTTTTATATGCAACTTTTCGTCATACCATTTACCTCCATTTTCCCATTTTCGAGGTTTATACTTCCTTTTATTGCAGTACACAGAAGGACTTAAAGTTATACATGCAAAAAAGCATATCAAATACCATAAAATCATAAATAAAATGTTGAGAAATATTTCATCTAAAGTCGAAAACGACCTAAGGAACATACACTAAAGCCTCCCTTTGATAATCTAATAAATATTATAACAAAAAAAGTAATTTTTGGAAAGCTGATTGCTTGTTTAATATTGTAATTTATCTTACAGTATATTATAATTAATAATAGCGGGGGTGCTTAGATAGGCTGAGACCGAATTTTTCGGAACCCATAAACCTGATCCAGGTAATGCTGGCGGAGGGAATATAATGATATTATTATCCGTCTTTACACAAAATAGGCGGATTTTTTATTTTATAATTTTTTTATAGGAGTTTTTAATTTTGAGGGCTAAAATAAAATCATTCTCATATAAATTCTTACCAGCTTTTTTTATACTACTATTCATTATTATATGGCAATATGTTTCTAATGTAGGTGTACTTCCTAATTTTATGCTACCATCACCTAAAGATGTGGCACTTGCCTTTTGGGGAGATTTCCCTAATCTAATTAAAAATACCACCACTACTCTTAAAGAAGCTATACTAGGATTGCTAATATCAATTTTTGTTGCATTTATTATATCTTTTTTTATGGACAGATTTGAATTAATTAATAGAACTATATATCCTATCCTTATTCTAACACAAACCGTCCCCGCTGTAGCCATTGCTCCACTATTAGTACTGTGGTTTGGATATGGTATCATTTCTAAAATTATACTTGTAGCAATCGTTTGTTTCTTCCCTATAACTATAGGACTATTAGAAGGGCTAAAATCTATAGATTGTGACAACATAAACCTTTTAAAATCTATGGGAGCAACTAAATTTCAAATATTTAAACTTGTAAAATTACCATCTTCATTGGGATCATTTTTTGGAGGACTAAAAATAGCAGTTTCATACTCTGTAGTTGGTGCTGTTATTGCAGAATGGTTAGGTGGATACGATGGTTTAGGTGTTTACATGATAAGAGTTAAAAAATCATATTCATTTGACAAAATGTTCGCTGTAATATTCTTAATATCAGTAATAAGTTTAATTATGATAAAATCTGTTGATATAATTAAACACAAAATTATGAAATGGGAGTATAATTCTAAATGAAAAGTAAATTTAATAGTCTAATAAAATACTTAATATGTGTACCTTTAGTAGCCTTAATGTTTTCATCGTGCTCTAATAAAAGTAATGATAGCACTCAAATAGACATCGTTTTAGATTGGACTCCAAATACAAATCATACTGGTTTATATGTTGCTGATAAATTGGGATATTTTAAAGAGGAAGGTTTAAATATCTCTATAAAACAACCTCCAGAGGATGGCGCTACCTCGATAGTTGCCTCGGGTAAGGCACAATTTGGAATAGATTTTCAAGATTCTTTATCCTCTGCCTTTGCTTTAGATCAACCTATACCTGTAACTACAGTAGCTGCCATTTTACAGCATAATACATCTGGTATAATCTCTAATAAAAATAACAATATAACATCTCCATCTGATCTAGAAAACAAAAAATATTCCACATGGAATGGACCAATAGAATTAAGCATTCTTAAATATATAGTAGAAAACGATGGGGGAGACTTTAACAAAATTAATATTGTTCCTAATACGATTACTGATGTAGTTATGGGGCTAAAATCCGATATAGACGCTATGTGGATATACTACAATTGGGATGGAATTGCTACAGAATTAAAAGGACTAGAAACAAATTTTATCGAATTTAAAGATATTGATCCTGTTTTTGATTACTACACTCCTGTAATTATTGCAAATAATGATTTCATAAATAACAATCCTGACATTACAAAAAAATTTTTAAATGCAGTGTCTAGAGGGTATGAATATAGCATAGACAATCCATACCAAGCAGCAATGATACTTTTAAAAAGTGTCCCTGAGTTAGAGGCAAACATAACTATAAAAAGCCAAGAATGGGTAAGCAAACGATATAAAGATCAGAACATTCCATGGGGATATATAGATAATAAAAGATGGAATAAATTTTATAACTGGTTATATGAACATTCTATAATCAAAAATAAAATAGAAGATAACTTTGGATTTACTAATGAGTATCTTCCTGAAAAGTGAGAATATTATGAATTTAGAGATCAAAAATATTACTAAAAGTTATAATGATAAAACTATAATACAAAATGTAAACTTAAATCTTCAATCTGGAGAAATAATAAGTCTCTTAGGAGTAAGTGGTGTTGGAAAAACAACTGTATTTAATATCTTATCTGGACTTACAAAACCGGATTCTGGACAAGTAATACTAAACAATGAAAATATAACAGGTAAATCTGGAATAGTAAGTTACATGCTTCAAAAGGATTTATTGTTCGATTTTAAAACTATAATAGACAATGTATCTCTACCTCTTATTGTCAACGGAAAAAGGAAAAAAGACGCTAGAAAAATAACTAAACCTTATTTTGAGAAATTTGGCCTTTTAGGTTTTGAAAATAAATACCCAAAAGAAATATCTGGAGGAATGAGGCAAAGAGCTGCTCTTTTAAGAACATACTTTTTTTCTGGTGAGATATTTCTTTTGGATGAACCATTTAGTGCACTTGACCCTATAACAAAATATCAAATGTACGAGTGGTATTTAGATATATCAAAAAAAATGGGAATCTCCACAATATTTATAACACATGATGTAGATGAAGCTATTTTGCTTTCTAACAGAATATACATATTGTCTGGAAACCCCGGAAAAATTTCTAAAGAAATAAATATAAAGAATAAATTAGAAAATGTAGTTGAGTTTTCACTAAATAATAAATTTTTAGAATATAAAAAAGAAATCTTAGATTGTATAAAATAAATTTATCGTTTTAAAAATACTATATGTATTATTCATAGAAATAATAAAAAGTTTATTTTATCACAAAACTTGTATTTAAAATATTTTATCTATGTGGTAGAATAGATTTAATGTATATAAACTAGGATGTGATTTATTTGTCAATAGAACGTGAACAAATAAGAAATTTTAGCATAATAGCTCATATAGATCATGGTAAATCTACTCTTGCAGATAGAATATTAGAATTAACAAGGTCTGTACCATTAAGAGATATGTCTAATCAATTACTGGACAATATGGATCTTGAAAGAGAACGTGGAATTACTATAAAAGCACATGCTGTAACTCTTTTATACAGGGCAGATAATGGTAAAGATTATATATTTAATCTTATAGATACTCCTGGACATGTAGATTTTAACTATGAGGTTTCAAGATCACTCGCTGCATGTGAAGGAGCTATCTTAGTAGTAGATGCCTCTCAGGGAATAGAGGCTCAAACCTTAGCAAACACATATTTAGCCGTAGATGCAGGTCTTGAAATTGTCCCTGTTATAAATAAGATAGATTTGCCAAGTGCGGACCCAGAACGCGTAAAAACTGAAATAGAGGATGTTATAGGTATC
>CAKSGI010000009.1 GCA_934454005.1 uncultured Eubacteriales bacterium
TTATTATATTTTTTATTTGACAACTAATAATATATACTCAGCATTTTGTGGTAGATGTAGGGAAATATTTTGAAAGGTCAATGAAAGTCATAGAAAAAATAATAGAATAGTTGAAATTTCAAAGGGTATTTATCAAAGGGGTGCACTCGGAGTTAGTATAGATGTTTATAAATTTTCGTGGGAAAGTTCAAAAGTATTTTTTAATAAGTGTAGTGAATATATTATTGATAAAAAAGAACTTAATGGATGGACCGAAGATGCATTAAATGAAATAGACTTTTCATTTTGTCAATTAAGTGGTAGATGGGTTGAGATTGATAATATGGTAAAATATGCAAGGGGGTTATTTAGTAATAAATGATATATTTAATCAGCAAACAACTTCTTTAAAATCAAAAAAAATTGTTTCTATTTGATATTAATGAAACTATATATAATGGCAATATTTTGTTTGATGGTACTTTAGAGCTGTTATCAAAAATAGATTAAATATGTGGTAAATGTGTTTTTGTTACAAATAATTCTTCTCACCTCTGTTAGGGATTACATAGTAAAACTATCATCAATGGGGATACCAGCGGCAACCGAAAATTTTTTTACATCATCTCAAGCTACAGTTATGCATATTAACAACAACTATCCTGGTGAATTAGTTTATTGTATGGTAACTAATTCTTTTTTATAAGAACTCAAAGAAAATAATATATTAGTAACTACTGAAGAAGATGAAAATATTGGTGTTATGGTTGTTGAATTCGATACGGAACTAGGTTTTAAAAAAATAACAAAAACATGTAAAGTATTTATTGTACATTGCTACAAATCAGAATTATGCATATCCAGTAGAGTTTAGATTTGTACCTGATTGTGGAGCAGTATGTGATATGTTATATCGCGAAATTAAAAGACAGCCTATGATTATTGGAAAACCATCTACAGTAATGATAAATTATGTTACGAATAAATTCAAAACTAATTTGCAATTTACTGTGATAATAGGTGGATGGGTTATATACTGATATTCTATCAGGTATAAATGCAGGTGTTGAAACAGTATGTGTGTTAACAGGAGAAACGACGATAGATGATATTGAAGGAGAAAAAGTGAAATCAACTTATACATTATGTAGTGTTAAGGAAATTTTGGAGAGTATTTGTGAATGATGGAGAGAGAACAGATATTATAATAAATAGTATTAGCCCTTATAAAAGGCATAATTTGAAAATTTAATTTGTTATAAGCGTCTATTTTGTAAAGCTAACATGAAGATATTATTTGTTCTCCCAGGTGATTTATTTCATTTATTGCATCATAACCTATACTTTTTGATATTATTTCAATATATTTTTTATATATGGGAGGACGTGTTGTTAGATTGTGGCAATCGGTCCCTAAAAGGTCAATAATTCCTGAGTCAATGAGTTTTAATAACTGTCTTTTTTTAAAAAATCCTTTATTTACAGATGACAAATTAACTTGAAGTAAACATCCCATATGTTTGATTGACCTTAACACGTTATTATTTAATAAGTATGGATACCTTTCAATGTGTGCTAATATGGGTGTTACATTATAAGCGGTCATAAATCTATAGATGTGCTCTTCGATTTCTTTAGGACTAAAGTTTTGAAATGGAATTTCGAATAATATATAGTTACTATTACCAATTAATAATTCTGATATATCCTTATACTTAAAAATATATTTAGAAAAATATGTCTCTGATCCAAGGATAAGATCGTTTGCACTATTACTTAATAATAGGTTATTATATGATTCCTTTCTTTTTTTAACGAATGTATCAAGCGACGTGTTGTGCGAATAAAAATGAGGTGTAAGAACGATGTTCTTAACACCTTGTTTTTTTAATTCTGATACCATATCATTTGACATTTTTGTACTACTTGCGCCGTCGTCGATATTAGGCAATATATGTGTATGAAAATCTATCATTTCAAGTCAAGCCTCCTTTTTAAGATGATTTTTATCATAGTAATATTTATGATAAGGTCCGGTAGAAATTTGTTTTGAAAAGTTAACAATTAACCCTAAAATGGGTATATTAATAAGTTCAAAGTGGCCAATAGCTTTTTTTAACATAGGATGTGATGTTGAACCTTCTTTTACTACTAAAATAACACCATCAGTTTGTTTAGCGATATATAGAGCGTCAGAAACAATATTAATTGGCGGAGAATCAATTATAACAAAATCATAGAACTCATCAAGAGAGTTGAGAAATGTAGTCATTGAGTTACTTGAAATAAGAGCTGAAGGTGAAGGAAGAAAGTTTCCTGTTGTTAAGATATCAAGATTAGTGTATTTAGGAACATGTTTTATTATATCAGATAGATTTTTTCCATTTGATATAATAAGATCAGATAATCCGATAGTATTATTTAATGAGAATAGTTTTGGGATAGTGGGATTTCTGAAATCAATATCTAGTAACAAAACTTTAGAACCTAAGTTAGATAAATTTTTTGCAACTTGTGCGGATATTGTACTTTTCCCTTCTTCTTGGATTGAGCTGGAAATAATAATTTTTTTACACCCAGGTTTTATGATTGAATACATTATGTTAGCAGTAAGATTTTCATAGGATTGACTCAATTCAAATTCTGATACACTCTTATTGTTAGAGTATTTATTTTTTTTACTCATTTTTTTTCACCCTTTTCTCTACTTTACAAATTTCTTCATTATAATAAGGGATTACTCCTAGTATTGGTATATTATATTTATCTTTTAAGTCAGATTCGTTTTTTATTTTTATATCAAAAATATCTCGTAAAAGTACAATTATGAAAGATATTACCAATCCTGAAATTAACCCTATTAAAGAATTTAATTTTAAGTTAGGGCTGGATGGTGATGCTGGGATTGGTGCAGGAGCTACAATATTAAGGTCTGCGGATTGTTTTAATTTTTCGATAGTTTTTACTGCAGTTGATGAGGCCGTATCTGCTAATATTTTAGATTTTTCAGGTAAATCGGTTTTGGCCGTTATACTAAAAATTTCGGTATTATTTACTACTTTAAATGTGAGGGATTTTTTAATATCATTTAGTGACATATTTAAACTAATATTATTTTTAACTTCGGTAAAAAAATTGTCGGTATTAATCATTTCTATATATGTATTTACAACTTTTTGGGCATAATTTAAATCGTTTAGATTAATTGTTTGACTTTCTGAAGAAGTGTCTACGTATAATTTTGTTGAAGTAGAATATTTTGGTGATATAAAATATTTTGAAACAATGAAAGCTGCAATTAAGAAGCATAAAGCAAATGTAATAATAAAAATTAAATTTTTTCTTATAATATTTAATAGTTTAGAAAGATTAATATCCATATTATTACTCCTGATTTTTAAAATAAATTTTATTATATTAAACATTTTAAACTATTTTTCATAAAAAGTCAAATATATTTGTTGGATATTTTGCAAAATAAATCATTTTTGCTATTTTTTGCAATATTATTTTTTATTTTTGGCATATTTGTTTTAATTGTACAACTTATAAGAAGAATTGTAATTAAATATATGTGTTATTTAATAATTTTTAAATAACAGCATCTATTTAAATCAAAACAAGAGATACCTTAAATCGAAACTAGTTTCGGTTTAAGGTATCCTTATTAAATATATGATTTTATTAGTAAAAGAGATTGTCTAAGATCAGATTATATGTTTAGTGGGATTGAGATCATGATTTTTAATATATATTTTTTTGCTTTTATCTATAAGTGGTTTTTTGATTGATATATTTGTCTATATTATAAATTTATTTATTAAATATAAATTTGTTAATTTATTACTATTTTTTCATTTAAAAATCATATTAACTATACCTGTATACAAACAAATCACATTACGAGCAAAAAGTGTTGACTACCGATTTGATTTTATGGTATTATAAAAAACGGCTAAATTCAAACAAATTTTAACAAAAATGAATTTGAAATTAAAAAATCAGGAGGGTAAGTTTTAGTGAGTAAAAAGTTTAGTTTGTTTTTATTATCATTATTTATGGCAATAGGGATACTGTTGCCTAGAACTGGTTTGAGCGTTAATGCAAATGGGATGAAAAGGGGGTCACCTAATGGGGACTTTATAGAGCCTAGTGTTGATAATGTTTGTTGCGGGGGAATAAAATATAAAATGATTAACGATAATGGCATACGCACAGCAAAAGTTGTGGGTTTTGACATTGATAGCATTGACTTTAATGTTTCTATTCCAGACAGCATTAGCGATAAAAATGGAGAAGTTTATTTGGTAACAATCATAGGAGATTCTGCGTTTTATAGATGTGATAAATTGCAAGGAATAAGTTTTCCAGCTGGATTAGAAGTTATAGAGAAATATGCGTTTTATGAATGTTACTATTTAAATTATGTAGAGGTTCAGAGTGGAGTAACGAGTATAGGAGATTATGCATTTTGTCGTTGTAATTTGGAGGATGTTTTTGAAATTCCAAATAGTGTAACGGTTATAGGAGAGGGAGCTTTTAAAGAGTGTAAAAATTTATCTTCGATAAGTATTCCGAGTAACGTAATAAATATTGGGAAATGTGCATTTGCAGGTTGCGCTTATTTGGAAGAAATAGTTGTAGATGATTTAAATCTAAATTATTCCTCTGTGGATGGAGTTTTATTTAATAAAGATAAAACTGAATTAATACAATGTCCCGGTTTTTATTTTGGTGATAAGTTTGGGCAAGAACCGTATCGTATTCCGAAAAATGTAAAAATTATTGGAGAATATGCATTTTATTTGTGTGGAGAATTATGCTCGATAGAAATTCCGGAAGGTACAGAAATTATTTCTGGTAATGCATTTCGTGATTGTTATAGATTAATATCAATAAAGATTCCGAAAACTTTGGAATCTATAGGAGAAGATGCGTTTTATGGTTGTTGTAGTTTAAAATAAATGGTTAAAAATAAAAGACAAAGTGTTAAAAGACTTTACAAAATATGAATGAAATTAAGGGTGATGCGTTTAGTAAATGTTGTTATTCACTATAATTAAAATTTACAATATCTAAATATAAAATATTAAAAAATGAACTTTTGGACTTTAGATAAAAAATAATAAAATTATAATTTAAAATATTGATATTTTTGTAATATTAAATACAAAACAAGTAAAAATTTTGGAGGATGAATTTAAATGAACAAAAAAATTATTTCACTTTTATTACTATTAGTTATGGTAGTGGAAATGTTACCGGGGATTGATTTAAATGTTAGTGCAGCAGGAATGATAAGAAGAGCACCGGGTAGTGAGCTAATGAAATTAAATGTTAGTGAAGAAGGAACGATAAGAAGAGTACCGGATAGTGAGCCAATAGGATTAAGTATTAGGGTTGGTAGTTGGGATGGAATACGATATAGAATGATTAATGATAATGGCAGACGGACTGCGGAGGTTATTGGCTTTGACGATGAAGTAAAGGAAAAGGTTATTCTTCCAGAAGGTGTTAGAGATGAAAATGGAGAAACTTATTGGGTAAAAAGCATAGGAAAATATGCATTTTGTGAATGTGAAAAGTTGATAGAAATAGTACTTCCCGATTGCTTAATGAGTATAGAGGAAGGTGCCTTTTATCATTGCATATACTTGGGACGTGTAAAAAATTTTTCGAATAGATTAATTAATATTGGAAAATGTGCGTTTGGTGGATGTTATGTGTTAGATGGAGTTAAACTTCCAGATGGTTTAGATGTTATAGGAGAATGTGCATTTGATGGCTGTGATTCTTTAAGTTCTATAACTATTCCAGCAAGTGTAGAAATTATTGGAAAGTATGCATTTAGAGGTTGTACTTGCTTGGATGGAATAATAGTAGACGATTCTAATACAAATTATTCTTCTGAGGGTGGAGTTTTGTTTGATAAAAATAAAACAGTGTTAAAACAATATCCTGGTTCTTATTTTGCAACTAATATAGAACGAACCAAATATGTTGTTCCAGAAACTGTAAAATATATTGAAGATTATGCATTTAGTTATTGTTCAAAGTTATTTTCAGTGATAATACCGGAAGGGGTAGAAGACATTGGAAGTTATGCATTTACTGGATGTTGTAGATTAGAATCGATTGAGATACCAAGCAGTGTGAAACATATAGGAAAATATACTTTTGCTGAATGTAAGAGTTTGAATTCAGTAACAATTCCTGATGGGATAACAAGTATTAAAGATGGTACGTTTTTTGACGCTAATTTAAAATCGATAATAATTCCAAATAGTGTGACAAATATTGAGGCAAATGCATTTTATGAATGTTACAAGTTAGAAGAAATAGTTGTGAGTGCTGAAAATCGAAATTATAAATCTGAAGATGGAAATTTACTTAGTAAAGATGGAACAGAACTAATAAAAGTTTCTGCAAGAAATTTGCATGATTCTTATGAGATTCCCAGAACCGTAAAAGTTATTAAAGAAAGAGCTATTGAGGGTGCCTTAGAGCCATTATCTGTAGTGATTCCTGAGGGTATAACAAATATTGAAACAAACGCATTTTTTAAGTGTAGAAAATTAGCTACAATAACAATTCCTGCAAGTGTAACGAGTATTGGAACAAATGCACTTTATGATTGTGGAGAATTGAAAAAAATAATTGTTAATGCTGAAAATCCAAATTATAAGTCGGAAGATGGTGTCTTATTTAATAAAACTGGAACAAATTTAATATTATACCCGGCAAAAAGGGAAGCAGATTCTTATAAGGTTGCAGAGGGTGTAAAAGTTATTGAGGAAAATGCTTTTATGAATTGTTCAAATTTATTATCTGTAGAGATTCAAAAAAGTGTAACTACTATAGGAGAAAATGCATTTAACGGATGTTATAAATTAGTTTCAGTAATAATTCCTTCTAGCGCAAATGTTGGAAAAAATGCATTTTGTAATTGCAGAGATTTGAGAGAAAAGATTATAGTATAGAAATACAAATTTTAAATTAAAGAGATGCGTATTTTTTAGGTGTTAAAAGGTTGATATTATAAGTTTTATAATTTTAAAATAAGTGCGAAAAAACCGTATACTATTTAATCTCCGTTGAGTTTTGCTCAATGGAGACTTTTTTATATTAGATTATAGCAAATAAGGTTTATAATGAATAATAAAGTAGACTGCCTTAGATTATGAAGACAGTCTAAAAGTTAAAAGTATTGATATTTTGAAATTTAATAGGTTAAAATTTTGCATAAATATTTGAGAGTGAAACTGTAGAAAAGATTTTTTTAATTTTATTTTTTATATATTTTCCCTTAACTTTCTAGCCATTTCAGGATAGTCAGTTTTTTCTATAATTTTTCTTGAAGGTACTCCTTTTGCAATAAGCATGCCCAGGTCTGACCATTTTAAATAATCAGTTATCGTTTTGTAGTGGAGTTTTAAAACATCGGCTGTATTTTCTAAAGGACTTGCTTGTGTGGAAATTAAAAATGTACCTATTTTCTTTTTACTTAATTCACTACTTATGGTGTGAAGTCTATCAATTACTAATTTTAATTGAGCAGACATATCAAAGTAGTATAATGGTGTTACAAACACTACTATATCTGACTTTATTAAATTCTCTTTTATTATGATAAAATCGTCATTTTGTATACAAGTGCCATTATTATGTTTGCAATAATTACATCCAATACATCCTTTAATATTTAAAAATTCTGTGTTATAGCGTTTAACAATATTGCCAGCATTCATAACTCCTTCTTCGAATTTATCTGCTAATAATAATGAAGTATCGTTTCTATTAGCGCTTCCTGTGAGTATTAACACTTTTTTCAAATTTTACAATCTCCTTTTTAATAAAAGATCTATTACGTTTTTTAATAAAAACAAACAATCATTTTAGAATTTTTTAAAATATACTACTGTATATTATAATTTGATGTTAGTATGAAATCAAGCAAAGGAATTTGGGATGTTTTTGGCATGTTATCAAATATTTAACAAAGTTGTGAAAGACATAATTAGGGTTATTATCTTGATAAATTTTATATATTCACTAAACGTATTTAATACTCATATTATAGTTATGTGCGTTGGAAATTTTTGAAGGGAGGATAAGTGTAATGTTCGAAGATTTTTATAAGATGAATTCTATAAAGTACACAAAAGAAAGTACCGGAAAATCAGCTTTTCCAGAAGATACAGTTGTAGCGATGGCATATATACCATATCAAGAAGATGATGAAACCTATAGTCCAGAACAGGGGATATGTAGTGGAACAATGTTTCCTGTTTTGCATAAGCCTTTTATTGGATGCGGAGGTAATGAAAATGAGTGATAGAGAAAGACTTTTACGAAGAATAGCAGCCTATGATTTTGCGATAGTTGAATTGCAGATCTTCTTGGATACACATCCTACTAATGAAGAAGCTATAAGCAAGCTGGACGAGTACACTAAAAAAAGTGATGTATTAAGGGCACAGTTTGAAGAAAGGTTTGGTCCTATACAATCAAATAATATAGAATCGAATCGATTGGCGTGGATATCTAATCCTTGGCCATGGGATAACGAGGAGGATTGAATATGTGGATTTACGAAAAAAAGCTTCAATACCCAATTAATATAAAGAACACTAATGCTTCGCTTGCAAAAATGATAATATCTCAGTATGGTGGTCCGGACGGTGAATTGGGAGCATCTTTAAGATATTTAAGCCAAAGATATACAATGCCATATCCAGAACTAAAAGCTATTTTAACGGACATAGGAACAGAAGACCTCGCTCATTTAGAGATGATAGGATCAATTGTTTACCAATTGACAAAAGATTTAACACCAGAACAAATTAAAGAGGCTGGTTTTGACGCTTATTATATAGACCATACAACAGGGATTTATCCGAGTTCATCAGCAGGAACTCCATATAGTGCCGCATCTATGCAAGTTAAGGGTGATGTTTTAACTGATTTGCATGAAGATTTAGCAGCAGAGCAAAAAGCTCGTTCAACTTATGATAATATATTAAGATTTTGTGATGATCCAGATGTTAGAGATCCTATAAGATTTTTAAGAGCTAGAGAAGTAGTTCATTATCAAAGGTTTGGAGAAGGTTTAAGAATTGCTACAGATAAACTTGATAGTAAAAACTTTTATGCATTTAATCCAGAGTTTGATAAACCGTGTAAGAATAAAAATAAAAATTAAGAAATTTTGTTATTATATAATTTGCAATGTAAAAGCCATGTCAAGTTTTGGCATGGCTTTTTTAATGCAAAAATATTATGTTTTGATAAAAGACAGTTCAGTATTTACAGTTTAACTTGTTGATTTAAGAATATGTGTATCAGTTATATAACAGTCAATAAAAATATCAGATTGAATAGATTTTCAACTTTACAACTAAACATAAAAATCCCAGTAATACTTGAGATTTTTCTATTATAATTTAGAAGATACATTTGTTATATATATTTAGTTTTTGGTACGATTACGCGTAAATGGAATATTTAAACATAAATAGTATTTTTTAAAAAATATGGTTGATTATTGTATTTTTATATGATAGAATAAACTAAAAAGTAATAAATTTCCTATATTTTTGGTGAGGGAGAGATTATTATGCCTAAATTAAAAATAAAGATAATAGTAAACTTTATTTTAGCTTTATTATTGTTAATGTGTAGCATAAGTAATGTTTTTGCTGTAGATAGTGAACCTCTACGACATATAATTAGTGATGATAGTGAAAGAAAACTATTTCAATTTGAAAAGGATTTTTTAAACCGTTATTTAGAAAGCGAACTTGACTTTGGACCATTGTTCGAAAAAAAAATGGATATGTATTTTAAAAATATACTCAGTAAACCAAAAAGGAGTATATCTTTACAAAGCTCCAGCAAAAATCCAGAAGGAATAGTTGTGCAGTCAGCACGCTTAGATTTTGCTTCATGTATATTAGATTATTTAGAAGATAAGTTTATTATTTTTAATGCGTGTACTGGTGAAAGAGGATTAATTTCTAAAGTTTTAACTTTAAGTGAGTTGATCGATAATCAGAAATGTATGTTTAATGAGCTCAATAATATTATTAGTTTAATAGAAGAAAAGAAAACTAAAGACTTTGTAATAGCAAATGTTGGAACAAGTGAGAGCGTGGCTAATTATTTATTTTCTAGTCGTCTTTTTTTAAATCCTGAACTTAAAAGAAAGTCAGAAAAGATTTTAATTACGACCGATCCTTCCAAAAGAGGTATTAGTAAAATAACTTATAATTTTTTAAATGAAAATGGGGATACTATTTTTTCTACTAAAGTGGCTAAAAAAGCTTTAGGTGCACAATTTGGGGGAATAATATCAGTATCTTATGAGAATGGCAAGGAAGAAAAATTATTTTTCAAAACACACCAAGATGGAAGTAGGCTTACTGGATTTACTGGCGAAATATTTAATTCAAAATCTGTGAGTTTGGCAAAATCTGTTAATATTAGGGAACTATTCGTGTACAAACTTTTAGAAAAACTTGATTTGGGTCCAGAAGTAAACTTTGTTGCAAATCCATTTGTACCTAATGATATATATATAGTAACAAAAGATCTTAATAAGCCAGGAGAAACGTTTAATATGGCGGCAAATGTAAAAGATTTTACTAAGTTCAAGAATAACGAAAGTATAATTTTGCAGTTTACTAAATTTGATATCATTAATAGAATATTAGGAATAAATGATTTTAATCAAGGGAACTACGGTATTTTAGAAAGTCCAAATGGTCTTTTTGTTAAAATTGTTGATTTTAGGGCTCCGGCAACAGCTATTCCTTTGTCAGAGATTACCTTTAAATCATTTTTTAGTGCAAATGGCGGTTTGTACGATAATAAAAGTTTAGCAAAAAAGATATTGACAGATAGAGCACGAAAACAAAAAATAGAGGAAGGATTAGAAGCTCTGAAAGATATAAATGGTGACAAATTTAAAGAAATCGTGAAAAATACAAAATCTGAAATTATTAGTTTTATTTCGACTTTTGATGAGATTAGTGGAATTCCAATTGGTAGGCAGATTGGATTGTTAGAGAGTCCAGAAGAGGATTTAGATATTTATGCAGAAACTATATCAAAAAACTTTGATATAGCTTTAGAATGTTTGGGAAATGATTAGTAAAGTTAATTTGTTTTATAGTTAGAATGAAACCTTATTAAATTTCCGAAATTATTTATTGAAAAAAGTATTTAAATTAAAATAGAATTTATTAATCTTATATCAAAAATTGATTTTATTTAGATTGAGGACATCGTGTGAAAATAGCAAACGGTTGAATTTTTTATTAAAATTTTATAAGAAGTTTATTGAACTAATTTTCAATTTTGTAGCTGAATAAAAAATCCCAGTAATACTGGGATTTTTTTATGTATGGAGGATTCATTCGATTATGGTCGAGATGACAGGAGTCGAACCTGCGGCCTCTTCGTCCCGAACGAAGCGCTCTACCAAACTGAGCCACATCTCGAATAAGAAATATGTAATCAGTCTTTATCCTAAAAAGGGTAAAGACTGGAATCTAATGGCTGCGGAACTAGGATTCGAACCCAGACAAACAGAGTCAGAGTCTGCTGTGCTACCCTTACACAATTCCGCATAAATTACTTTCTTATTATATTATGAACGGATAATAATGTCAATATTCATGAAATATTTTTTTATGGTAATTTTGTTAAGTTTACAATTAATTTAAAGAGTAAGAAAAAATAATTGAATTTTTAATTTATTTTTATGTTTAACTTGTTTTTCCAGAATTCAATCATTTTTTCTTTGTTTATTTTGTTTCATATTATATTATATAATATTACAAATTTGGTAAAATTTGTCGTTGATTTTTCTTGTGCATTATGATATTATTGGATAAATTGTAATAATTTGGAATATAAGGGAGGAACTGAAAGTTGAAATTTTTAAAAAAATATCGAAAATATTATACGCATTTAAATAAGGTTGTAAAAGCTCTAAGCATGAAAACTCTAAGCTTTTTAGTAGCAAGTTCATTATTAGTTTCATCATCGAGTAATGTTTTTGCGTTAGAGGATCCATCAATGTCTCAAGAGGAAGTAATGCAAATTTCCTGTGAAGTGAATAAAATTTTAGAATTATGGCCAGAAGAAACGAGAGGAGAAATAGCAGAAACAATTGATATAATAAATGCTGAGTTAGATAAAAGATTAGGAACAAAGAGGTTAGCAGAAAAAATATGCGATTTAGCTGAATCTACAGTTAGGTATCTTACTCCTATTGTAGGCTCAGAAACTGCTAATGATGCAGTAATGAACCTAGGAAAATGTTTCCGAAATGTTGCAAAAAATAGAGTTCTTAAAAATTACCCTCAAGATATTACGAAGCTTCAGAGAATAGGAATAGACTTTGGTAAAATTAGAGGTGATAGATGTGGTAGTTCTATTGCTGCAAATGCTTCGTCATCCAGAAGTGCAAGTTGTTATGTTCCGGGTGTGCACGTTAAGATAAATGGTTTTGATTGTTTAGCTGGATTTAACGATTTTGCTGTTCCTGTTATGCAAATATTACAAGAACAATTATCAGATGATCTTGGTAACCTTAAGGGAGCTGCAAAAAAATTATATTATGATCAACTTGAAAGAAAGGCAAGAGAAGCAATACCTTGTGGCGAAGGTTTTGGATTAGACAGGAAAGAACTTAGAGAACTTGTAGATAAACCACACCATGAAGTGGAATTTTTTATCCCTTTTTGGCAACTTTATGTTATTTATGACGTTAATGAACAGGAAAAAAAGGTGAATGAAGAACTTTCTGAAACTCGTAAACTTGTTGAGAAAGCAAATATGGTTGCAACAACCATCTCACACTTAAGGTACTACATAAACAAATTTGGAGGAGACATTGGACCAGGAAAACCGTTATGTTTGTTTTTAATGGACAGAAAACTAGAAGGAGGTATGCACGTAGAAGAAATTATGCCAGGTGATCCATTAAATAGAATTGAGAATACATGTTATGAAATTATGTGTTCAGATGCACCACTGGATGAAAAAGTTAAAAAGTTGCACGAGGGTTTAAATATCTGCGAAAAAGCATTAAAACCTTATACTGGAGATAAAATTAGTAAACTTAGATTTGTTTTTGTAATAAGTCGAGTTAGCCATTATTTAGAGCAATTAGAAAATTACAGACAAGGAAAAAGTTTGGATGAAATTTTGGCAATGAGATCTCTACGTTTAGCACTGAATAGATATGCCATTGAATATATGTTTGACTCTCAAGAAAGTCCAATTTTAGGGATTAGTATAAGTCATTGCAAGGTCATCATGGATAATCCAAATTGTTGTATGATTTTTTTGGAAAGAATGAATGCTGAAAATTTTCAAGAAAAAGTTAAACAATCTTTAGATAATAAAGTTAGAAATATTATTCAAAAATATCCTAGTTCACTTTTTTCAGAGGATGAAATACATCAAATAGCAGAAAAACTGGAGCCAGCATCATATCAAGATCTTATTGATAAACTCAAACATCAGGAGATTGAATTGAACGGCAATATTGAAAGAAAAAGAGTAGCTGCAGAGGAACATTTTTTAAAGTCAAGTTTAGGTAAGGCCAAATTAGTTGGAAATGTATTAAAGTATACAGCTGATGGGGTTGATTGGGGAATTGAAAAAGCCAAAGATTTTTTAAGAATAAAAGCTGCTATGGTGACAGGGGGATTACTTGAACCTTCAGGGATAGAATCAATAGTGCAGCAGATTGCAGCCGGTAACTCAAGTTCAGGTTCAAATGCGAATCCAGCACCGCAAATGGAAGCAAATAAATCGGGTTCAACATCAAGTGCAAGCTCTGCTTCTCAGTTAACAGATTCAAAGCAAACTGAAGTGAATAAGCCAGGTTTAGCATCAAGCGCAAGTTCGGTTCCTCAGTCAACAGATTCAAAGCAAACTGAAGTGAATAAACCGAGTTCTGCATCTCAACCAACAGTTCCATTAAAGACCGAAGTGGGTAAACATGATTCCAGTGGAGGATTTGGAGAGGTTGTTAAAGGTTTTGTAAGAGCGATCTTTTCAATGGGATCAAGTGCAGATACGTCGCCACAATCAACAGGTTCAACGCAAGTTGAAGCGAATAAGCCGGGTTCAGATGCAAATCAGTCGCCACAATTAACAGATTCAAAGCAAACTGAAGTGAATAAACCAGGTTCAGCATCAAGCGCAAATTCTTCTACTCAGTCAACAGATTTAAAGCAGACTGAAGTGGGTAAATCAAGTTCGACAATTCAGCCAAAAGTTCCACAAAGTACTGCAGCAAGTAGTGCGGGTTCAAATTTAAACAATGGAATTGCTGCTAAACCACAACAAAATCTAATTAGTCAAAGATTTCCTGAACTTAACCTTAGTCCTGAATATATAGAAGAATTTTCCGATGGATGTCGTGCTATGATTGAGATGGATGAAACTCGTAAAAATCTAAAAATGGTTTCTAGACAACGTGAATACTGGGAGAAAGTTCAGGGATATGAGCAGGATTTTATTAATTTATTAAAATTGTATGTTCAGTTAAAAAAAGCTCAATTAGAAAAAGTGGATTATGATGGTATTTTGATTGAGGAAAAGAGAGCAGTATATAACAATGGTCATACAGATGCAAGGATTGCAAGATTTAATGAGTATATAGTACAAAAAATTGATCAGCTTGAGGAAAAGGATTGATTCATGTCAAGTAAAATTTGAGAAAGTTTATTTCAATTAGTTTGTTTTGTGGTGACAAATATGCGGTGACAATTGGATAATTTGAAGATAAATTTAAAAGATTGTGATATGTACTAATTGTACTATGAAATTTACAATGTGATTAAGGGGTTTTTGTTTAATGTTTAAAACGTCAAAAAAGTTTTTAGCAGTTATGATTTCAATACTTTTGTTAGTACCTTTTTCAAATATTAAGACCTACGCTATCGGAACAGCAAAAATTCTTGTTGTTGGAAATTTTTTGTGTGGAAAAACTCAAATGTGCCGTGTAATGTGTGGTTATCCTTACGATGAACATACGGATGCATCTGCATTGGAAAAATGCACGACTTTTAACATAAGTGGAGTGCCTAATCCGATTAATCTTTGGGATACGGTTGCACTTGATTTGGAGTACTCTAGGGTTATGGAATTGGCTAAAGGGGCTCATATTGTGTTTGTGTTACATGATACAGAAAAGAAAGTTACTCCTGAATCATTTAAGTATATCGAGAAATTGTATAGCGATTTGATTTCTAAAGTATCGCCGGGATGCAGGATAGCAGCTGTCTGTACTAAAGCGGATACCAAGGCAGAAAATATATTAAATTTTGTGAAAAGTTATAGGCAGTTAAAGGATATTTTTGAATCATTGGGATGTGGCGAAACTTTTGTTATTTCTTCTAAAAAAGGAGAAGGATTTGATGAAATAAGAGAATATATTAAAAGAACTTTATCAGAAATGGTTTTACCGGATACAGGAGAAGAGCAGTTACTCGTCGAGGATTCTGCTCTCAGCAAACGTATTAAAACATTAAGAAATTTTAGAAGAGGAACTGAGAAACCTAAAGGAGAGTCTGAAGAAGTTGATAAAAATTGGTATAAAAATTGGAGAGAATTCTAGGAGGTTAAAATATGAAGCAGTCTATACGTTGTTTAATATTGTGTATATTGACTTTGTGCAGTAGTTATTCAGTCATTAATCAGAAAGTTTACGCCGAAGGAGAAACCTATACCCTAACAGCAGTTTTTTATGATGATGATGATGCACTTAAAAAATTTATGACTGAGGGTTTAGAATATGAATTTAATAATATTCCTGAGATTGGCGGTAAGGGGGGAAGGCCCATTGGGTTTAACGAGAAAGTACCGAACCCTTTAAAAGAGAAGGGCATGAATACTATTCATAATTGGGGTAGAACTAAAACGATTACCAAACTGATTCCTATTGATTCAAGAAAACTAAAGGATATGTCTCCAGCAGAATATGAAAAAACACAAGATTTGCTTAAAATTTGCATGGCGGGAATTATTATATTTGATTATTCTGATCCTAAATTGGAAATATTTCAAAAATTTTTGGAATCGCGTGATTGTGAAAAATTTTTAGGATACGATTTTACTTTTAATCATGTTTTTAAACTTATGGGCTCAGTAAAATGGGGCAATTTTGTTGGGGTTTATACTTACAATGCGTCTAAATTAACAAAAGAAAAAAGGGATAAACAATATTCGGCCTTACAGATTTATATGGGAGATCTTGAAAGATTTTTTAAAGTAGATAACAGATGGAATACGAGATGTCAGTCAGAAATTGTTGAAAGTGCATTTCGTTCTATTGCGGATTCTAGCACGGGATGCTTAGGAAGTGCTATTGAATTATTTAGAAATGAACCTTTAGTTATTGAATACTTAAAAATTACATCCTCATCTAAACCTAGCTCGAATAGAAACCGTTTTTCGCAGTCAGATGGAGGTAAAAAATTAACGATTGAACCTGCTGGAAAGAAACTAGAGGGGCCATTAGAAGATTCGAGCAAAGTTGATTCAACAGAAAAAGATAAAAAAACACAAGGGAAAGGGACTGTCGTTGCGGGGACAATGCCGGATCGAGCTGCACATGAATCAGCCGATAAACCTCCAGTGATGAAACCGGAAATTAATAAGGACGCTTTAATAGAAAAAATCAAAGAAAATGAAAAAATAATTAAAGTTAAAGTGAATGAAATAAAAGAAAAACTAGGCAAAATTAAGGAAGAAATAAAAAAAATCAGAAACAATAGAAAATGGCGTCATTTAGAGTGTGTACACGAATGTGGTAAATATTGTAAAAATTTTTTAGGATTTCGAAATCAATTAGATATTATTGAGGAAGAATGCGAAAAAGATAGTAAGACTTATAAGGAGATGCAATTGAGTGTTACACCGATACCTGAGCTTGAAGTTATGCCTAAAATAGAATTAGAATATAAAATTGAAGAGCAGGAGAGCATAATTAAAGAGTTATGTGAAAAATTAAAATTTCTAGCTGATATTCTTAAAAATCTAGAAAAAGAACAGACTGGACAGGAAGAAACTGAACAGAAAGAGACTGGACAGACTGAACAGGAAGTAACTGATTGGTATAATAAGCTTAGACATGAGATTGTGTAAAATTAGATTAATTTTAGGTTAAAGAAAAAGTGAATGAGTTGAAAATGCTAGGAAAGGAAGTGATACAAAAAAATTTAATTTTTTAAATATTTATAAAGAAAATTAGGAGGAGTTTTAAAATGTTTAAAGGTATTAAAAAATTTTTAGCCATGGTTTTAATGGTTATTTTAGTGGTAAATTGTTCAAGCTGCTACACTTTTGCCGATGGATTTGGTAATGTTATGTTGATCGGAAATTATCAAGGAGGAAAAACGCAAATTTTTAATGTTTGTGTTGGAGACCAATTTGATGAGAGTGAGGATTATATCCGTTCCGTATATGCTATACATAAAATTTTAAATTTAAAGGCAGATGATACGGGTTTACCAATTGCAACAATACGTTTTTATGATACGCCTGGTTCGGATGAATATTATGATGAGGTTGTTGAAATGGCTCGTGTATGTCAGGTTGTAGTTATTGTTCATGACTTGATGCAAGAAACCAACAAAATAGAAGGAGAAAAAAATAAAGCTTACTTCAATAGACTTTATAGAGATTTAAGTTCAAGGATGCCTGATGGAGGTAAAATAGTTTTTGTAGGAAGTAAAATGGACAGACAGGCTGAAAATATTACTAATTATTCTGAAAATAGGAGAATGTTAAAAGATGTTGCCGAAGCTACGGATAGTAGATTAATTCTTACATCTGCTAAAACAGGCAAAGGTATTGAAGAACTTATTGATTTTATAAAGGCAAGTTTTTCTACAATGAGAATTCCAGAAAGAGATACTGAAAACAGGTATAATGTATTCAAATTAATACCAGATCCAGAATTAACAGGTAAAATTAAGATGTTAGAAGAAGCCCAGTGGAAACTTGCGCGAGAAAAAGCTGAAATTGAAAGTGCTAAAAAAGAGTTAGAAAAAAATAATGCATGGTATGCACAAAAGAAAAAAGAACTTGAATCACAGATTGAGGATTATAATGCAACAGTTCGTTCGTTGGAGAAAAAGTTAGAAGAATCGAAAAAAAAGGAAAAAATATGGGCAGACTATATTCCTATTGTTGGTTCATTTCTCATTAAGTAAATGCAAAAACCAGGCCGAATTTTTATATTCGCTTGGTTTTTTGTAATATATCTAGGACAAAAATATTAAGTTTATATTTTAATAGTTATAAATGTTTTTCAAAACTATAATTTTTAGATGTTTGCCCATTGTTAAAAGCTTGACAAAAATAAAAATACATGATAATATATTAAAGCCGCATACTATAGGAATTAAGAGGAATTTGTTTCCCTCCTTTAGTAGCGAGATTAGGAATAAGGCAGGTGCCTAGATAAATGTATGCAGTTATAGAAACTGGTGGTAAGCAATACAAAGTTGAGCAGGGAGATGTAATCTTCGTAGAAAAACTTTGTGTTAATGAAGAAGAAAAAGTAGAATTTAAAGTTTTGGCAGTAAACAATGATAATAAATTGATTACTGGTACACCTTATGTTGAGTCAGCTAAGGTTTTAGGAAAGGTTCTTAAGAATGGTAAGTCTAAAAAAATAACAATATTTACTTACAAGCCTAAAAAGGGCCAAAAGCGTAAAATGGGTCATAGACAGCCATATAGCAAAGTTCAAATCGAGGAAATTAAAGCTTAAAAGATGATTAAAGTTATTTTTTTTGTTTCTCAGTCAGGGGATTTATTAGGATTTAATATAACTGGGCATTCAGAGTTAGAGGATTTTGGGCAAGACATTTTATGTGCTGCAGTATCTTCTGCGTCTTATCTGACGGCAAATACAATAACTGATGTTATTGGAGCCAATGCTCGGGTTTCTGTTGATGAGTTTGGTCTTATGGATTTAAAAATAGATGCTAATGAATCTTATAGATGTAGAGAAATATTATCTGGATTTAAAATTCATGTATTAAATCTTGAAGAACAATACCCTAAAAACATAAATGTCAATTATACGGAGGTGTAAAATGTTATGTTAAAAATAAATATTCAGTTATTTGCTCATAAAAAAGGAATGGGTTCTACAAAAAATGGCCGTGATTCAGAATCAAAAAGGCTTGGAGTTAAGCGCGCAGATGGACAATTTGTTCTTGCGGGGAATATACTTGTAAAACAACGCGGTACACACATACATCCAGGAGAGAATGTTAGAAGGGGATCCGATGATACGTTATTTTCTCTTATTGATGGAAAAGTTAAGTTTGAACGTGTAGGAAAAGATCGCAAAAAAGTTAGTGTATATCCGGCGGAATAAGTAAAAAATAGTTATTTGTTAAGATAAGAATGCGTTATATCATTATTGATTAATGCATTCTATTTTTATGGAAATGAGTAGAATTTAATATAATTTTTGGTAAAAATACAAATTATATACAGTTAAATTATATAATTTTTACTTTACAAATGCCATTTATAAGGATATAATTAATAATAAAAACGGAGAGATAAAGAATGAAAAAAATTTTAGTTTTGATTTTATTAATTTTGGTAATAAATTTATCTAATTTTAAAGTATTTGCATCTGGTAGTGGAGAGGTATATGATACAAAAATAGATGTTGGTTCTATGGATAGAGAGGATATTAACTCTTTATTGGAGTTTTTTGGTTATGATGTCTTTATAAATATTTCTAGATTAGCAACAAATTTTGCATTTATAGACGATTTTAGACCGGATATAGTTGCGAGCGATATATTGAATAAGTTGGAGGATTATAAAAGTAAAAACGTTCTTATTGCAAGTGATAATGTAAAAATAGAATTAATGAGATTATCTAAGATTTATGGTGGTTGTATACTTGCTGAGATTCCGGAACTTAAATTTAAATATAAAATTTCTTATATGCAGTTAAGGAATTCTATTGTAAGCGAAAAGGTATTAAAAATTTATGATTTTAATTGTAAACTAGAACGTATAGGTTACAAAAATTTTATTCAACTTGCAAATGATTCTATCTCCGAAATAACTTGCAAGTTCAGTTATCATACTAGTTGTGCTGTTTCTGAGATAGCAAGAGATCTTAAAAAGTATTATTTTGAAGGTTATACCATTACAAGTAATGTGGTAAAAGGATCTTTGATGAAGTTAGCTAAGTTATATAGTGATGAACGTATTTCTATAATAGATCCATTAACTAAAGATAGCACTTTAATTTCTTTAGAGGAAATAAGAGAATCTATGGAATTAGAATAAATTTTTGACTAGTTGTAGTTGGGACTTTATAAATATGTAAAATAACAGTTTTAGTATAAAACCTAAAATATTTAAAAAGAGGTAATCGTTATGAATAATAAGTTTTTAATTTTATTTATAAATATAAGCCTAATTATTTTTATAGTTCCACAGACTGTGTTTGCTAATGATTTTGATAAATTTAAAATTACAATAGATAATGGTACTATAATTAATCCTAGTATTAATGAGGAATATAGTGCGAATAATAAAGTTTATATTAAAGCGAATAAAGCACAAGATGGTAAACACTTTTTGTGCTGGAAAAGTGATGAAATAATTTTTGAAGATGAATATTCAGAAACAACTTGTTTTATTATGGAATCGAAAAATGTTAAAGTTGAAGCAGTTTATGTTGATTGTGATTTTAATAGAAAAATAGTATCTGAAGAATATCTTGTTGCAAAATCAAGTTGTGAGAAGCCTGCTAAATATTATAAATCATGTGTTTGTGGGGCACATAGTAAAACTGAAACATTTTATTATTGTCAGCATAAACACGAGTTTAATATTTGGAATATTGTAAAAGAATCGACCTGTACAGAAAATGGAGTAAAAGAGCATGTTTGTTGTAAATGCGGATATAAAGAAATACAATCTATAGATGCTAAAGGACATAATTGGGAAAGTGAATATACAATAGATAAGGAACCAACTAAAACAGAATTGGGTTATAAATCTATTCATTGTAAGAGTTGCTCTGCAACTAAAGATAAAAAAGAAATATTGAAGCTTAACTTCTTTGTTGGAAAGAATTTTGACAAAAAAGAAAGAGAATATATTGATGAAAATGATTTGATTGATATGAGAGAATTAATTTCTAAAGAAGATTTGGCAGATGTTGAAGAAATAATAGCTGAAGGAGACTTGGTTAGGAAAAAAGATAGAAATAGTAAAAATACTTCGTTTAATACGGGTGATGATGATTATATTTTTTTGCCTTTATTATTTATCTTAAGTAGTTCTTTTGCTATATTAACTTATACAAAGGTAAAGGAATAAGAAGTTTAACTTAAGTTTAAACGAAAAAAAGTTAAACAAAAATCGACATGTTTTTTTGTTGCAAGCTAGTGATAAAAGTGATATCATAAATATATAAGTTTTATATATTTATGACTAAACGCGAGGATAAAGCAAAGTAAACCTTAATTTAAGTATTCATTACAGAGATAATATGTCTAGGCTGTGAACATATTAATGATTTTTAAGGTTGAATTTCACTTTTGAGCGGTGTGGCTGAAAAGTTTTTATTAGGCTATAACGGGTGGCTTCGTTAAATGCTAATAAGTTGTTTGCTTAAGCAAAAATTAGGGTGGTATCGCGGAAGAGTACTTTCGTCCCTTTGTGTACACATAGGGGTGAAAGTTTTTTGTTATTTGAAATTAATTTTTTGAGGTGATTTTTTATGAAACAACAACTTGAACTTATAAGAGAATCTGCTAAAAATGCGCTTGAAACTGTAAAAAATAATCAAGACATAGAAAATGTAAGAATAAGATATTTAGGTAAAAAAGGAGAACTTACATCTATTTTAAAAAAGATGGGAAAGTTGACATCTGAAGAACGACCTATAATAGGAAAATTAGCTAATGATGTACGTTCTTTTATAGAAGAAAAAATTGGAGAATGCTCAAACAGAATTAAAAATATAGAGATTTCTCAAAGAATTAAAGAAGAAAAAATAGATGTTACTCTTCCGGGAAAACGTAGATATCTGGGGCATAAACATCCTATTTCTATAGTTCTTGATGAAATTAAAGAGATTTTTTTAGGAATGGGATTCAATATAGTTGAAGGACCGGAAGTAGAATATGATTATTATAACTTTGAGGCTCTTAATATTCCACCAAATCATCCGGCTAGAGATACTCAGGATACTTTTTATATAAACGATAATATAGTTCTTAGGACTCAAACATCTCCTATGCAGATAAGAGTTATGGAATCTCAAAAACCACCTATAAGAATTATATCACCGGGTAGAGTTTATAGGTCAGATTCTG
>CAKSGI010000010.1 GCA_934454005.1 uncultured Eubacteriales bacterium
CTTTTTATGCACTTACTTACTTTTTTACTTTTATTTCATATTTTTTATCTCTTTTCCTCTCTTTTATTGTATATTTTCCCTCTTTTTCCTCCCCCACTTGCCTGTTTTTATGACTCAATTTCTACAAATTTTTGCCCCACCTCTTTTTATTTTTAAGCGGCGGGGGTGTATTTTACTTGTATGAAGCCTTTTTTAATTACTATGTTTCTATTCTCTTTATTTTCATTTCTAATTTAGAAACTTATCTGGAATTATATATACGCTTTAAATTGTATAGCCTATCTCTCTCACACAATAAGTATATCTTTATTATTTTATACCCTATTCTCAATTCACTTCCTATAAAAAATAACCCCTTGATTACCCTCATATTTTATTAATTTAATATAACTTTAACTTCAAACAAATTTTATATATACCAAAAACCCCATTTCAGATGAGACTGAAACAGGGTTTTTTATAATCTTTTATAATGTGGATTTAATAAGCAAAAGTATAATTATTTAACCTCAACTTCTGCTCCAGCTTCTGTAAGCTTTGTTTTAATAGCCTCTGCATCCTCTTTAGATACACCTTCCTTAATTGACTTAGGAGCTTCATCAACAATAGCTTTAGCTTCTTTTAATCCTAGTCCTGTAACCTCACGAACAACTTTAATTACCTGAATTTTATTAGCACCAGCAGCTTTAAGTACTACATCGAATTCTGTTTTTTCTTCTGCAACAGCGGCTCCAGCAACAGGTGCAGCAGCAACAGCAACAGGTGCAGCAGCAGAAACTCCAAATTCTTCTTCAAGAGCCTTTACTAACTCGCTTAACTCTAAAACTGTAAGAGCCTTTACATCTTCAATTAATTTTACAACTTTATCAGACATTGTATAAACCTCCAAAAATTTTAATAATTATTTTTTAATTAAATTATGCGCTTTGCTTTTCTGCAATAGCGTTAAGAGCAACCACTAATCCTTTCATTGTACCATTAAGCACAGTTACAAATCCGGATATTGGTGCATTTAAGCCACCAAGAGCTTTTGCAATAAGAACCTCTTTTGATGGTAACTTTGCAAGATCATTAATTTCATCAACACTAATGGTTTTACCTTCTACAAAACCAGATTTAACATTAAAGAATTTATTATCATCTGCAAACTTACAAAGAATTCTAGCAGAAGCAATATGATCATCTTTACTTACTGCTAAAGCAGTTGTTCCCTCTAAAACAGATGACTCTATTTCAATCCCAGCTTCTTTTGCAGCACGAGAAAGCAAAGTATTTTTAACTACAAAATATTCTACTCCTGCTTCTCTTAATTCTCGACGCAATTTAGTATCATCAGCAACATTAATTCCTTTATAGTCTACGATAACACCCGCACATGCATCTTTTAATTTTTCTGCAAGTTCTGATACAAGCGCTTTTTTCTGCTTTAGAACTTTCTCACTTGGCAAATTTATTCACCTCCATAAAGATAAGATTTATAACACACTAGAAGAGTATATCATAATAAAATGTCCTTTCTGCAATACCACAGAAAGGACATGAATATACAAAGTAATTATCGTATATAATAGTTCCTTCCTAGGCAGGCAGAGTCTCCTCTATTATGCAGTGCACCTGCTGTCTTTGGAAAAACAGCAATTAAATTATATAATAATTTATCTAGTATGTCAAATATTAACCAATCTTATTTGGATTTATTTTTACCCCAGGACCCATAGTTGTTGCCACAACACAAGATTTAATGTATTGTCCTTTAGAAGCAGCTGGTTTTGCTTTAACAACTGCATCCAAAAGAGCTTCCACATTTTCGTTTAGCTTCTCAGCTCCAAAAGAGGCTTTTCCTACAGGACAATGAATAATGTTCGTCTTATCAAGACGATATTCAATTTTACCCGCTTTTGCTTCTTTTACTGCCTTTGCTATATCTTGTGTCACAGTCCCAGCTTTTGGGTTAGGCATTAATCCACGTGGACCCAATACTTTACCTAATCGTCCAACTATACCCATCATATCTGGGGTTGTAATTAGAACATCAAAGTCCATCCAACCTTCACTTTGAATTTTAGTTGTAAACTCCTCTGCTCCAACAAATTCTGCTCCTGCTTCTTTTGCTAAATTAACATTATCACCTTTACAAATAGCAAGTACCTTTATATTTTTTCCTGTTCCATTAGGTAAAACTATTGCTCCTCTAACCTGTTGATCTGCATGACGAGAATCTACTCCTAACTTGACATGAAGTTCAACAGTTTCATCAAATTTGGCTGTTGCTGTTTTAACGCAAACTTCAAGAGCTTCATTTACATCATAAAGTTTTGATTTATCGATTAACTTAACGTTATCGACATATTTTTTACCGTGTTTCATCGTTTTTCCTCCTAATTGAGTGGTAAAATCGGATTTTTTCCTCCCACCCGGGTATATTAGTCTACAACTTCTATACCCATGCTGCGAGCTGTCCCTGCTATCATACTCATAGCAGATTCTATATTAGCAGCATTCAAGTCGGGCATTTTTTGCTCAGCTATTTTTTTAACTTGATCACGGGTGATCTTCGCTACCTTTGTTTTGTTTGGTACACCAGATCCGCTCTCGATTCCACATGCCTTTTTTATTAAAACAGCTGCAGGTGGAGTTTTTGTTACAAACGTAAACGAACGATCTGCATATACTGTAATAACTACTGGAATAATTAGTCCAGCATCATTTTTTGTGCGTTCATTAAATTCTTTAGTAAACGCCATAATATTGACGCCATGTTGACCTAAAGCTGGTCCAACTGGTGGCGCCGGTGTTGCTTTGCCAGCAGGTATCTGAAGTTTTATAAATCCAGTAACCTTTTGAGCCATTTTCTTGCACCTCCAAAATTCGTGGTAGATTACGGAACAACCATATTAATTTTTGTTCCTCCCACAAGGGAAACTCCCTTACAACAGGACTACCTGTTAAATTATTCTACCGGTTCAACTTGATCAAGTTCAAGTTCTGCCGGTGTTTCTCGTCCAAACATTGAAACTACTACTTTTACATAATTTTTCTCTACATCGATATCTTCTACAATTCCAACAAAATCCTCTAAAGGTCCATCGGTAATTCTAACAGAATCTCCTTTTTCATATGATACTTCAACATGTTTAATTTCCACACCAAGTTTTGCTACCTCTTCGTTTGTAAGAGGTACGGGTTTCGAGGATGGACCAACAAATCCAGTACAACCACGAATATTTCTAACAACGTACCATGATTCATCGTTCAAAATCATTTTGATAATAACATATCCCGGAAAAATTTTGCGTTCTACTTCACGTCTTTTATTATCTTTAATTTCGACAATAGTCTCTGTTGGGACTCGAATTTCTTGAATCAAATCCTGAAGATTTCTATTTTCAACTGTTTTTTCAAGATTTGACGCAACCTTGTTCTCATACCCTGAATAGGTATGTACAACGTACCATTTTGCTTCTTCCGACATAGACCTTCCCCCGATTATTATTTAGATACGTTCATAAAAAAACTTAGTAATTTTAATAAACCTGTATCTAGAGCGAAAACAAATAAACCGATAATTAAAATTACGACCAAAACCACACCCATATTTTTAAAAACTGCAGGAACAGCTGGCCAAACTATCTTTTTAATCTCGCCCTTTAATTCACGAAAGAATTTTCCAATGCCAGAAAAAATATTTAATTTTTTCTCAGCCATCATACATTACCTCCGTCCAACTTACTTCGTTTCTTTATGCAGAGTATGTTTTTTACAAAACCTGCAATACTTGTTCATTTCAAGTCTGTCCGGATCATTTTTTTTGTTTTTCATTGTGTTGTAATTTCGCTGTTTACACTCAGTACAGGCTAGTGTTACTTTTACTCTCATTACGGCACCTCCCGGTATTTCGGAATAATTTAGCCTCCCTCAAAAATGCAAAAAATAAAACCCATTTCTGAGGTAATATTATTTTATCATAATATAATCATTAAGTCAACATAAATAATAATTATATGCACGCCTGTCTCGTAGGTTTACAATACATATGTTATAACAGAATAAAAAAAGTGTGGGAACTTCATTTCTGTCTAAGGTGACATTAACTATGTTTCAGCGTGTGCTCGAAGAACATGGCATTTGTCACAAGCTGATTCGTCCTTTCACACCAAGGCACAACGGAAAAGTAGAACGCAGCCATCGCAAGGATAACGAACGTTTCTATGCTACGCACAAATTTTATTCTTTCGAAGATTTTTCTAAACAGCTTAAATCTTACAACTACAGGGACTACAATCGCTTTCCTATGCGTCCTTTCGGTTGGAAATCTCCTCTGACTGTTTTGAAAGATTATTTGTCTGATGGTGTAACATATGTTTGACAAACCTACAAGTTATGACAGGCATTTCTTTTAATAACATGGTGTAGAGGGAATGCTTCCCACATCTGATGATTCATATACCTGAGTTGATTCTATAAAATCACTATTTAAAGTTTCACTTTTATCAATTAAAAATTTTTGAACACTCTGAGCAAAACCAAATTCATCTTTTTGATAAACTTTGGCACTTTTTGATATAGAGATGCATGCTCCAAAACCATTTTTACCACCTCCAACTCCTATAGATGACTCCCATCCTTGCGTAAAAATTAGGCCCCCTAATATATTAATATTTATTCCATTAGCATTAAGTCCACCACCAATTCCTGCACCTGATCCTTTACCTACAGCCTTTACAACCGTACTTATTCCTGCAATAGTAATGTTTTCACCATTTCCATTTTTACCACCACCAATTCCTGCTGCATCTAATCCAGCATTGGCTATTACACAACCACCTGTTATTTGAATATTGCGGCCTACGCCACCAACTCCGCCACCAATTCCTGCACCAAACTTTGATCCTTCAGTAGGATTTATTTCTATATTACCTCCAGATATAAAGATGTTTATTCCATCTCCACCACAAACTTTTTTATTTCCACCTCCGCCTCCTATTCCAGCTGAACAGTTTCCGGCATTTGCTTTAATAAATCCTCCTTTTATAGTAATATTTTCTCCTCCTCCGTTGAATCCTCCACCTATTCCTGCCCCACCATATTGTGAATCGAAATTAGATGTCGCTATAATAGTTGGATTCTCATCAATTGTTATATTTTTTACACTTTTCCCAATATCCCCTCCTATTCCTGCTCCACCACCATTTCCTATAGTCTCTAGAGTACCTTCTCCTAATATTGTTAAATTGCGTTCATGGTCATTTTCTTTTTGAATTCCCGCCGATCCACTCCCTGAAACTAAAATATTTCTACTTCCTTTAGAGAGACATATTTTTGTATCACAATTTCCATATATACCCAATGCTGAAACATCCATTTTATCAGAAACATCAATATTAACATTATCAAAGATTATAGTTACAGGACCATCTTTTGCAAATACCATAATAGAATCTTTACACGGAACTTCAAACTTTGAATTAGATATAATATAACATCCAGATTTCATTATTCTTAATCTTCCAGCGCTATATGCAACTCCATATTCTGTATCTATTGACTTTACCAAAAGACAAGATTCATCAGCAAAAACTGTAGTTGGCCATAATATAAAAATCATGCACAATACTATTAAAATACTTAAAATTTTATTCTTCATCCCATATACCTCATTTTAAATACATTGTTTTTTATCAAATTACTATCAAATTAATTTCAAATAAATATAACTTTTATGTCATTTTAACTACTTCTAGCAATAAAGTATAAATAAAAATCTCGCCCATTAAATAGTATACGACTCTATTTAACAAACGAGAAATTTTATATTTTTACCTAACCTTATTTTTCTTCTTCATAAAGTTTTGATAATTTAAGTAAATGATCATATCTATCAGAAGCTAATTTTTCAGCTTTACTAAATAATTGCTCTGCACGATCTGGAAATGCACGTTTTAAAGAGTTATAACGTACCTCTCCCATAATAAAGTCACGATAACTTGCGCTTGGAGCCTTACTATCTAAAATAAATGGATTTTTCCCTTCATCAGCAAGACGTGGATCAAATCTAAACATGTTCCAGTATCCAGCTGCAACAGCCTTTTTCTCTTCAATTTGAGATATACCCATACCACCTTTTATTCCATGATTTATACATGGAGCATAAGCGATAATTATCGAAGGACCATTATAGCTCTCAGCCTCATTAAACGCTTTTATGCATTGGTTATAATCAGCACCCATAGCTATTTGAGCAACATACACATATCCATAGCTCATAGCTATTCCAGCTAAATCCTTTTTCTTAGTAGCCTTTCCAGTTGCCGCAAACTGTGCAACTGATCCAACAGGAGTTGCCTTTGATGCTTGACCACCTGTATTAGAATATACTTCTGTATCAAATACTAAAATATTTACATTTTCCCCGGAAGCTATAACATGATCAAGGCCGCCAAATCCAATATCATACGCCCAACCATCACCACCAAAAATCCAGATAGATTTCTTTGCAAGATAATCTTTGTCCTTTAAAGTTTTCCTTGCAAGTTTAGAAATATCGCTATCAGAATTTGCGATAAATTCTAATTTAGAAATTAAATTGTCTGTAGCTTCTCTATTTGCTTTGCTATCTGTAAATGTGTCAAGGTATTTTTTACAAATTTCTTTAGTTTCGGACTCAGAAGTTTTGGCATAAATTTCTTCCACATAAGAGGCAAGTCTTGTACGCATAGCGTTTTGACCAAGAGCCATACCAAGACCAAATTCTGCATTATCTTCAAATAATGAATTTTGCCATGCAGGGCCTCTACCTTCTTTATTAACAGTATATGGAGTTGCTGGCGCAGATCCTCCCCAAATAGAGGAACAACCTGTTGCATTAGCAATAAACATTCTATCGCCAAACAATTGTGTTGCCAATTTAGCATATGGTGTTTCACCGCATCCTGCACAAGCACCAGAGAATTCAAGAAGAGGTTGTTTAAACTGACTTCCTTTCACAGTTGTTGGTTTAAATTTTTCTAGAACTTCAGGCTTTACATCTAATGTTCTTCCATAATCGAAAACTTCCTGGTATTTAAGCTGATCATCAATAGGCTTCATAATTAGAGCTTTATTACCTTTCATTCCCGGACATACCTGTGCACAACTCCCACAACCTGTACAGTCAAGTGTTGAAATAGTCATAGCAAAATTATATCCTGGTAAACCAGTCATCTTTTTAGACTTTGTAACATTCGGAGCCTTAGCCAATTCTTCATCTGTCATAATCGCAGGACGTATAACAGCATGTGGGCAAACATATGAACAAAAGTTACACTGAATACAATTTTCTGGTTGCCAATCAGGAACATCAACAGCTATACCACGTTTCTCATATGCAGCTGAACCTTGAGGAGCAGTTCCGTCTGCATGGTCTACAAATGTTGAAACAGGCAATTCGTTACCTTTATAAGAGTTTACAGGACGAAGAATCTCTTTTACATATCTATTTAAATCTTCTCTAGGACCTTCTACATTTTGAACTTTTTCATCCTTAACTTCAATATTTTTCCATGTTTCTGGAACATCAACCTTATGGACATCTTGCATTCCTCTGTCTATAGCTTTATGATTCATAGCAACAATATGTTCGCCTTTTTTGCCATATGATTTTGTTGCTGCATCTTTCATATATTTAAGAGCTTTTTCTGCAGAAATAATATTCGCAATTTTAAAGAATGCAGATTGTAAAACTGTATTAATTCTTCCCCCAAGACCAATTTCTTTGCCTATCTTTATACCGTCAATAATATAAAAATTAATATTATTTTCTGCAATAATCTTCTTCATTTTATTAGGTAATCTCTTATCTAGTTCATCTGCACTCCAAGGACAATTAAGCAAGAAATTTCCGTTTTCTTTAAGATCCCCAACCATATCATATTTATCAACATAAGAAGGGTTATGGCAAGCAACAAAATCTGCTTTGCTAATATAGTATGTAGCCTTTATTGGCTCATCTCCAAAGCGCAAGTGAGAAACAGTTAATCCACCAGATTTTTTAGAATCATAAGCAAAATATCCTTGCGCATACATGTTTGTATGGTCCCCAATAATTTTTATGGAATTTTTATTAGCACCAACAGTTCCATCAGCTCCAAGTCCCCAGAATTTGCAAGAATGTATTCCTTTTGGAGTCGTATCAGGATTTTCTTTAATATCTAATGAAAGATTTGTAACATCATCTGTAATTCCGATAGTAAATCTCTTTTTAGGTACACTACTTTGCATATTTCTATAAACTGCTATAAGTTGAGCTGGTGTTGTATCCTTAGATCCCAAACCATAACGACCTGTATATACTGGTACACTGCCAAATTGTGTTCCATTAATAGCTGCTAAAACATCTAAGTACAGGGGTTCACCAATAGAACCTGGCTCTTTTGTTCTATCTAAAACAGATATAGCTTTAACAGTTGAAGGGATTACATCCGTTAAATATTTAGCAACAAATGGCCTATAAAGTCTAACTTTCACTAATCCTAATTTCTCTCCAGAAGCATTTAAATAATCTACAACTTCTTCTAAAGCCTCACATACAGATCCCATCGCAATAACAACATGCTCAGCATTTGGATCTCCATAATAATTAAATGGTTTATAATCCGTTCCAATTTTTTCATTCACTTTATTCATATATTCAACTACTGTTTCTGGAATAGCCTCATAATATTTATTACAAGCTTCTCTTGCTTGGAAGAAAATATCATCATTCTGTGCTGTTCCACGAATAACTGGATGTTCAGGATTTAATGCACGACGTCGAAACGCTTCAACTGCATCCCAATCCAACATTTCTCCTAGATCTTCATAATCCCAGGTTTCTATTTTTTGAATTTCATGAGAAGTTCTAAACCCATCAAAAAAATGCAAAAAAGGAACTCTACCCTTAATAGCTGATAAGTGAGCTACAGCTGATAAGTCCATAACTTCTTGAGGACTATTAGAGCACAACATAGCATAGCCCGTTTGGCGACAAGCATATATATCAGAGTGATCACCAAATATTGATAATGCATGACTTGTAAGAGCACGAGCAGAAACATGAATAACACTCGGTAAAAGTTCTCCGGCCATTTTATACATGTTGGGAATCATAAGTAATAATCCTTGTGACGCAGTGTAGGTAGTCGTAAATGCACCCGCAGCTAAAGAACCATGAACAGCACCTGCTGCCCCAGCTTCAGACTGCATTTCAGTAACCTTTACCTCTCTGCCAAAAAGATTTTTTCTTCCTGCGGCTGCGTATTTATCTGTTTCGTCAGCCATTACTGATGAAGGTGTAATCGGATAGATAGCTGCAACATCAGTAAACGCATAAGACACGTGTGCTGCTGCATTATTACCATCCATAGTTTTCATTTTTCTTGACATCTAGTATTTCCTCCTAAATAAAAGTTTAAAAACTTTATCTAATAAAATAAGTATAACTGCTTATATCATTCTATCACTTTTATTTCAAGCTGTAAAGTACAGACCAATATATAAACACGCCTGTCTCATAAAAAATGATGTATAATAGTAATATGTGAGTAATAGTTTCAAAATATCATATCGCAGAAAAACAGTATACAATCAAAACCGAAAGAGTTTACATAAAATTATAGGAATATTATAAAAATACAAAGAAATAGATATACAAAGACACATTGTCCAGAGTCATGTGTCTTTATATAATTAAAGAAGCGATTATTAAATCGCTTCTTATCCCTGTTTATTAGTAAAAACAATTCTAAACAATATTTTTCTTTGTTTGTTTTGTGATTATATCTTTCAATATTACAATAACAATTAATGAAATAAGTGAAAATAAACTAAATATAGATTGTTCTCTGTTAAATATAGCAAAAATTAAATTAAAAATAATATTTGCTAATATAACCACATTAATTATTATTTCAAAATATGTAGATATAGATTTTGATTGCGATCTTATATTATCAGATGATAAATCTTTTTCTCTCTTTGAAGTTTTAGAATTATTAAAACTTTTTATTAGTTCTTGAATCCAAAAACAAACCCAGCCAAGGTATTTAAACTGATAGTCCCTTTGCATTTCACCTAAAGCAATAAGCACAATCGCAACTAAAACAAGTAATAAATTTATCAAGTTATATTTTTTTTTCAATTTAATCAAACTAATTCCTCCTCTCTTTTAGCTCTCTAATATATTATATTTACTCCGACTTGTTTTTATCGTAATAAATATATCTGCATTGTATAATATCAGTGTAATTAATGTTTGGTACTTTTATAAATAGTTTTTCAACGATTCAGATAATTTTAACATATTTATTTTTCATTATAAAATGTGTAAATCTGACAACCAAAAACCAACAATAGCTATTATCAATTTTTTATTTTCTTAAACTTAATGAATATTTTTACGGATTTTTCTCATAATTATCTCTTTCAATATTATCATCATAACTGATGAAAATACAGAAAATAAATAAATTCCAACAACTATTTGAGATTGTTCTTGTCTAAGTACAATCAAAATTAAATTACAAATAATATTTGTTAATATAAATAAATTAAACATTATTTCAAAAGATATAGATCTAGACTTCAGTTGAATTTCTGAAATCACATCGTTATGTAATAAAATATCCTTATTTTTAAATATTCTAATACTACTATATACCCTTGTTATTAATATCTGAATCCAAACAAAAAGCCCTCCAAAATACATAAATAAAATGTCATTCTTTATTATACCTAAAATAAAAAACATAGATGTTAATAAGCTACATACAACAACCATCCAATTATATATCTTACCAAATTTACCTTTACAATTGTTATCAATTTTTAACATGTTAATCTCCACCTTCTAAATAAAATACTAAGTCTACTTGCACTGACCCATTTCTATCATCTCCGATGCATTAGCAAGTGTAGTATCAGTAATTTTTTCACCACCTATTATTCTAGCAATCTCCTTTTTTCTTCCATCAAGATCTAATTTTTTTATACTTGTATATGTTCTATTATTTTTAACACTCTTACTTATCAAAAAATGTATATCTGATAACGATGCTATTTGAGCTGAATGTGTAACACATATTACTTGTCTTTTTTTAGAAACTTCTTTTAGCTTAATTCCAACTTTTTGCGCTACTGCACCACTAATTCCTGTATCAATTTCATCAAATATAAGCGAGTCTATTCTATCATTATCCGCAGAAACACTTTTTATAGCTAACATTATCCTAGAAAGTTCCCCACCAGACGCTATTTTGGAAATTGGTTTAGGATCTTCACCTGGATTTGTAGAAATTAAAAATTCAATTTCATCAAAACCATTTATATTTAAATTTCCCTTTTTTATTGATATACAAAACTTTACCCCTGGCATTGCTAGAAATTCCAATTCTTCTTTTACATTTTTGGCGAATATATCTGCCACTTGTTTTCTTCGTTTTGATAATATATCTGCTAACTTAATCGTTCTTAACTTACATTCTTTAAACAAAACTTTTAATTTCTCGATTTTTTCTTCAAAAAATTCTATATTTTCAAGTTCATCCTTAGCTTTTTTTAAATATTCTAAAACTTCATCTATATTAGATCCGTATTTTCTTGTTAATTTATAAATATCATCAAGTCTAAGCTCTATTTTTTCCATCTCATCAGAATCATATTCAACATCATCTGACATGTTTATAATTTCAGACGCACAATCTTCCAGTTCGTAAACTAAGTTTTTCATTCTAGAATAAAGATCGTTTGCAGTACTTATATATGGAGAAACCTCTAAAATTGAATTAGTCGCAGATTCCAACAACTGGAGAGCCCCTATATTAGTTTCATCTCCATTAATGAGCTCCTTTGATTTTGATATTGATGAAGATATTTTCTCGCTATTCATAAATATTTCACGTTGTTCTTTTAATTCTTCCTCTTCACCTCTTATCGGGTTTATCTCCTCTATTTCATTTATCTGATATTTTAAAAGGTCTACTTTTCTTGCTTTCTCTGATTCATCGATACTTCCTTCATCTAAATTCAATTTTAACTTTCTTAATTCATTAAATTCACTTCTATAATTTTCAAGGTCAATATTTAAACCACCTAAATTGTCAACATACTCCAAATGAGTATCTGGCGATAAAAGTCCATAACTTTCATGTTGACCATGGATATTAATTAAATACTTTCCAATCTGCTTCAATGATGCTACTGTAGCTGGTCTTGAATTAATTCTACATGTACCTTTTCCATTTAGATTTATTTCTCTTTGTATTATTAATAAACCATCTTCATCAATACTATATCCTAAATTTTCTATAAGTTCAGTTACCTCTGATGATAAACTATCAAATGTCGCACTAATAAAAGCTCTCTCAGAACCCGTTCTTATAATGTCTTTCGGTGCTCTATGACCTAAGATTAAATTTATAGAGTCTATCACTATTGATTTTCCTGCACCAGTTTCGCCCGTCATAACATTAAATCCATCAGAAAAATCTATACTTGTTTTTTCAATTACTGCTATATTCTCTATATATAAATTCAAAATCATAGAATTATCTTTCCTTTATTTTTTTAGTTTAAACTTATCTTATATTGTTTCTATCCCTAAATCCTTCTCTTAGAGAACTTTTGATCCAATACTTCGTAAAAATTATATTTCTTCAATTTTATAAGCTTTACTTTTGTATCAGATAAACTAATCGATACTGTATTATTATCGTTAATCAAAGTTGTATCTCTGCCATCCACAGACAAAAACACTTCATCTTTTCTTCTCAATCTAGTATTTATATCAATTTTAGATTCTCTATTAAAAATAACTGATCTAGACAACATCGAATGCTGACATATAGGCGTTAATAAAATACAGTCTAACTTAGGTTCTATAATCGGTCCACCTGCAGATAAAGAATATGCCGTAGATCCTGTCGGCGTAGAAAGTATTATACCATCTGCAATATATCTATTCATCTTATTACCATTCAAAAAAACATTTAAATCTACAACTCCAGAATATGCTGACTTAGATATAACTACATCATTTAATGCATAGAACTCCTTAATATCAAAACTATCTATTTTATTTGTAACATTAACATAAAGCATAGCTCTATTTTCAATCTCATATTTTCCTTCAACAAGATTTTCTATTTCATCAATTTCAGTTTTTTCTAATTCCGCAACAAACCCAACTCTTCCAAGGTTTAGACCTAATATTGGTTTTGAAAACTTTGCTGCATACTTTGCTTTATGAATGATAGTTCCATCTCCACCAATGGTTATAACAGTATCACAATCACTTATTAGTTCATCCATCTCCTTATATATTTTAATATTATTATCATTAAAATATTTGCCTTGTTTTTCTAGCATCATCGGTTTTGAACCTAGTGATAAAACTTTTTTTATTAGTTTTTGAGCATAAATGTCTGCATCTTTTTTTGATAGATTGGGTAAAATCGCTATTTTCAAATTATATCCCACCATTCAAATCACAATGTGACCTTTTTACCAGTTTATCTATACCGTCAATATTTTTACAAATGCCTCTTTGAAAATCTTTCGAATTTTCTAAATAAATAAGATACTCTATATTTCCCTCTGGACCTTTTATAGGAGAATAATCTACTCCTAGTACATTAAATCCATTATCAAGTGCAAAATTTTTAATTTTTTCAATAACTTCTACATGAACTCTATAATCTCTGACCACACCTTTTTTTCCTACCTTATCTTTTCCTGCTTCAAATTGAGGTTTTATTAAACAAACTGCTTTTGCATTAGAATTCATAAATTTTTTTGCAACAGGTAAAACTAAGCACAAGGAAATAAATGAAACATCTACACTGAAAAAGTCCACTTTTTCAGAAACATCTCTTTCAGTTATATATCTAATGTTGGTTTTTTCTAGATTTACCACTCTTTCATCTGTTCTAAGTTTCCATGCCAATTGACCATATCCTACATCTATTGCATAAATTTTTTTTGCTCCATTTTGAATCATACAATCAGTAAACCCTCCGGTAGATGCCCCTATATCCATACATATCTTATTTTCAAGGTCAATATCAAAAGATTTTATCGCTTTGTCTAGTTTTAATCCACCTCTACTTACATAAGGTATCATTTTTCCCCTGACTTCTATTTTTACCATATCATTATAAAAGGTTCCTGGTTTGTCTGACTTTTGATTGTCAACATAAACATTACCAGCCATAATTAAAGCTTTTGCCTTTTCCCGGCTTTCAACTAAACCTAAATCACAAAGTAAAATATCAAGCCTCTTTTTTTCTTTCAATCATATTCACCTCAGCGCAAATTGTATTTACCATACCATCGTCATCTAGCCCCAAATGCTTAAGAGTACTAAAAACAGAAGCGTGATGCACATATCTATCTTCGATAGCACTTATAAAATAATCACCTTCAAACTTTAAATCCGAAAGTTTAGTTCTAATACGTTCCCCAACCGAACCACATTTCATAGACTCCTCAAAGAAAAATACTCTTGTATACCTATTAATCAATTCTATCGCTTTTCTAGACACTGGTTTTATTCTATTTAATTTTATAACACTTACATTTATTCCCATATTTTGGAGTTTTTCCTTCGCTCTACAAGCATAAGAAAATAATCTTCCATAAGTTACAATTGCAATATCTGTTTTTTTATCACAATAAACATCAAAACTTTTCCCATAATTAATAAAATCATTCGGTCTATAAAGCTCCGTTCCCCTTGGATATCTAATAGCAACCACACCATCATATTTATAAAGTGCATCATAAAGCATGTTGGATACTTCGCTATAATATGTCGGAGATAATATTGTCACATTAGGTATAGAATTTAAAAATGGTACATCAAAAACACCTTGATGCGTTTCTCCATCCTCACCAACTATACCTGCTCTATCTATTCCTAAAATTACCTTTAGATTTTGCATAGCTGCATCATGAATAATCTGGTCATAGGCTCTTTGCAAAAACGTTGAATAAACTGCAAAAACAGGGATTAACCCTCCCGCGGATAATCCACTCGCGAATGTAACCGCGTGTTCCTCAGCAATTCCAACATCAAAAAACCTATCTTTATACTTTTTTTCAAACTCTGCCAGTCCAGTTGCCGATTTCATAGCTGCTGTTATTGCACAAATTCTATTATCTTTTTCAGCAAAATTACAAAGACTAGATCCAAACTCTTCCGAAAAATCTGTTTTAGATAACAATGATTCTCCTGTTTTAATATCAAATCCAGATATACCATGAAAATTTTTAGGATCCTTCTCTGCAAATTTATATCCTTTACCTTTCTTAGTAACTACATGAATTAAAACAGGTCCATTAATTTGCTTTGCAACATTAAATGAATTAACAAGATTATTTATATCATGTCCGTCAAATGGCCCATAATACGAAAATCCCATATCTTGAAACAATGTACTATCATAAAGTGCACTTTTTAATGTTTTTTTTGACTTACTCACTATTTTACTTAATGATTTACCAAAAATCGGAGTATTTTCCACTATAACGTCCAAATTATCTCGCATTTTTAAGTAGACCGGTTTTGTTCTCATGGAAGCTAAATATCTTGCTATTGATCCAACATTTTGAGATATAGACATTTTATTATCGTTTAACACTACGATAAAATTTCTTTTTGACCGTCCTGCATTATTTAGTCCCTCATAAGCGAGACCTCCTGTTAATGAACCATCCCCGATAACAGCAACAACATGTCCAGATTCACCCTTAATTTCCTTTGCTTTTAAAATGCCAAATGCTGCAGATATAGACGTACTACTATGTCCTGCATTAAACGCATCATATTTACTTTCTGATCTTTTAGGAAATCCTGATAATCCATCCTCTTGTCTAATAGTATCTATTTTATTCAACCTGCCAGTAATCATCTTATGAGTATAGCACTGATGGCCAACATCCCAAACTATTTTATCTTCTGGATTATTAAATGCTTTATGTAAAGCAACGGTCAACTCTACTACTCCTAAATTAGATGCTAAATGCCCACCTGTTTTAGAAACTACTCCAATTAATTTATATCTTATTTGATTACAAAGTTTCTCTTGCTCTTCATTTGTCAATTTTTCAAGATCTTTTGGAGATTTTATTCTATTTAAAATATCGTCCATCTTTATCCTACTTTCACTATTTAAAAATATCACACAAAATTTTTCTATTTTCCTCTTAAAGATAATGCTATTGCAATATCTTTTAACTTACTAGTATCTCCAGAAAAACGCTCTAATATCTTCAAAGCACTATTTGTATATTCATACACCAATTTTTTTGATTTATCTATTCCCAAAAGTGAAACATAATTAGATTTATTATTAGATTTATCGCTACCAATGGGTTTACCTAAAACTCTTTCATCCGCTGTAACATCGAGTACATCATCCATTATTTGAAACGCCATTCCTATACATTTTGCAAAATCCCTAGCGTTTTCTTGATCCTCTTTAGAGGCATCTGCTAATATACACCCCATTTCACAAGCAGCTGATATAAGTGCACAGGTTTTTTTCTCATCCATCTGACTTAAAACTTTTATATCAATCTTTTTACCCTCATTCTCTAAATCTATAACTTGACCTTCTACCATCCTTTTTGATTCAACCGCCAACACCTTCGCAGCTTTATGGGCATTTAACATATCCTTTTCATTTAAGTTTTCGCAATTAAGCATTATGTCAAAAGCCAGACTTATAAGGCTATCTCCAGACAACAAAGCAATATCTTCACCAAAAACTATATGATTAGATGGCTTCCCTCTTCTGGTATCATCATTATCCATACACGGTAAGTCATCATGTATAAGTGAATATGTGTGAACCATTTCTACCGCACATGCAAAAGGTATTGCTTTTTTTATATCTCCTGAGCATAATTCACAGAATAAAAGTGTAAGTATAGGTCGTATTCTTTTACCCGGCGATAACAAACTATATTTTATAGATTCATAAAGTTTTGAATACAGCTGATTATATTCGGGTATATAACTTTCTAATGCATTATCAATCAAACTTATATAATCCGTATTATTAACAGTCATCTATATATCTCCTTTAATCGTTTTCTATTTCAGCCTCTCTCTCAGATAGTAAAGCTACCTTTTGTTCCGCTTTTTTTAATGTCTGATAGCAGTTAATAGATAACTTTGTTCCTTCTTCAAAAAGTTTTAAAGATGACTCTAAACTTTCTTCTCCACTTTCAAGTTTTTTAACTATATCCTCTAATTTTTTTATAGATTCCTCAAAATTTAATCTTTTCAAAATTCATCATAGCCTTTCTTATTTTTTTTATTTACTATACACTCAAGATGACCATCTGACAGTTGTAACTTAATATCATCAGATTCAGAAACGTCATCTACACTTTTTATCATTTTATTATTAATGGTAGCTATAGCATATCCCATAGATAAAACTTTAAGTGGACTTAAAATATTTAATTTACTATTTAATTTTGAAAATTTTTCTTTTTTAGAATATATAATATTTTCAAAAATTTTTATTCTTTTATACTCCAATAAATCCAACTTCAACCTTTTTTCTTCTACTATCTTTTGAGGATTCTTATCCTTTAGCGATTCATTTAAACTAAATATATTTGTTTTTAATTTTTCTATCTTTGAATTCATATTTTTATTCATATAAAATATATATGACTCTATTACACTGTACAAATCATTAACATCTGGAGTTGCAAGTTCTGCAGCTGCAGATGGTGTTGGTGCTCTTAAATCTGAAACAAAATCAGCTATAGTAAAATCTGTTTCATGCCCCACAGCAGAAATTACCGGTATTTTAGAAGCAAAGATAGCTCTAGCTACTCTTTCATCGTTAAATGCCCATAAATCTTCTATAGATCCTCCTCCTCTACCAACTATCAAAACATCACAAATATTTAATTCATTAAATTTTTCAATAGCATTTATTATTTGTTCTGGAGCTCCTTCTCCTTGAACTAATGTAGGACACAAAATAATCTCTGCTATCGGATATCTTCTTGCTAATATATTTTCAATATCCCTAACTGCCGCTCCAGTGTCAGAAGTAACTATACCAATTCTTTTAGGATATTTAGGAATAGGTTTTTTATTTGCAATATCAAATAAACCTTCTTCCTTTAACTCTTCCTTTAATTGCTCATAAGCCAAACTAAGTGCACCGATTCCATCGGGTTGCATATCTTCAACATAAAGTTGATATTGCCCACTTGCCTCATAAATAGAAGCTCTTGCCCTAACAATTACCTTCATCCCATCATATGGTTTAAACCTAAGCCTCCTAGCACTACTAGAAAACATAACAGCCTTAACAATTGATTTATCATCTTTTAAAGAAAAATACAAATGGCCAGATTTATAATGATCTATAAAATTAGATATTTCTCCTTCTATTAAAAGATCATTCAATTTTTTGTCACTGTCAAACATTGATTTTATATAAAAATTTAATTGTGATATACTCAAAATAATTTTATTATTCATATTGTTTCTTCCTTAATTGAAGCTAAAATAGCTAACCCGGCGGCATTATCTGAAGAAAATTCCGGCTTTGCAAAAAAAGCGTTATATTTATCTACAAACCTTTTATTTATTATACTATTAGACATAACTCCTCCGGAAAAAACTATAGGAATATTTCCATACTCATTTATAAGTTTTTCACAAATTATATCGATAGTATCACCAATATAGTCTATACAATATCTTGCAATTTTGCTGTAAGACTCGTTATCATTATACATTTTTTTACAAATATTTTCTAGCCCAGATATACAAAAATCATGACCTTTAATACAAGGTCCTGTATTAAGTTTCTTATTATAACCTAACGCTAATTTTTCAAGTTCTGCACCAGCTGGAAAATTAAGGCCTAACATTATTCCAACTCTATCTACAGCTTGACCCGCATTCAAATCTAAAGTTTTAGATACTACTTTGCAATTAATTACTTTTTCATCATCTGGTTCTACTAAAAGTACTTCTGTTGTCCCTCCAGAAACATGAAATGCTAAAAATTTCTGATTTAAAATATCTAATTTATTTGCAGAGTAAAGAGCTGAGATTATATGATTAACTTGATGGGAAAAAGTAAACATGGGAATTTGTAATATATTAGATATAATTTTAGCAACAGATAAACCAACTGTAAAACATGGCATGTATGAACCATTTTCATCTCTAGGAGATTTAGAAACACCAACCGCAGTAATTTTATCTATTTTGTTTTTAAATAGAGAAAAAAATAAATCTGGCAACTGATTTATATGCTGAAAAACGGCGTCATTTTGCCTTAAACCTAAAAATCCATCTTTTACTTTTAATAACCGTTTTTGATGAATTATTTTTTCTCCATTATATAAAGCAATAGATGTAGTATAATTGCTAGTATCTATTCCTAAATAATTATTCATTGGATGGTTTCTCCAAATCTTTAGCAATTGATCCCAAAACCCCGTTCACAAAAGATGATTCATCTTTTGTACTATATTTTTTTGTAATTTCAACCGCTTCATTAATTGAAACACTTTCAGGAATATCTCTTTCATACATCATTTCATAAACTGCCAACCTCATTATAGATATTGCCACTTTAGAAATTCTATTCTTTTTCCATCCTATAGAATTTTTTTCTATTATACTGTCTATTTCATTTTTATGTCTATTAACACCTTCAAGTAATCTTTTTGAAAATGTATTCATCTTAATTTTTCTTGATTCCAGAGCAACATCTATCAATTCATCTATAGGTTCATTTTTAAACCCAGATTCAAATATCAATAAAAAAGCTTGTTCTCTAGCTTCTTGTCTTTTCATAGCCAATAAGCACATACATATCTATAAGTGCTTTTCCTCCTTAGAATTTATTTAAACTTCTAACTTGCAGTATACATTTGTATATTACCAATAAATATATAGTAGTTCTTATATATTATACCACAAACAACAGCTTATTCAAGTTTACATTAAACTCAAAAAGTACAAACTGTATTAAAAAATCAAATTTAATTTTGACACAAAAAAATACAGCCAATACCAAATAAATAATCTCTAAAATTTTATTGGACTGACTGTAAAAATTTATTATTTTGCCTCTGTAATTTTTATTTTATCGTACCCTATACCTGCCTGACCAGAAACTATATCTTTAACTATAATAACAGAACTTTCATTTAGACTACCACTATTTACTATAACACTACATTCTCCATTTTGTATAAACGCTAAACAATCATTAAATCCTTTTGCTTTTATTAAACTTTCAATATTTGCCTCTTGTTGTATATTCTTTGCAATATCTGCAGCTTGTTTAATAGCCTCACCTTTTGCTTCTTCACTAGATTTTATATCATTCAGAATATCCTTTACCATATCTGTAGCTTCGTCTCTTGATTTTTGTCGATTAAGTCTAGCTTGTGCAAAAAAATTATTCCCATCTGAATCAACCTTTTTATCTTTTTCGTCTAATGTTTTTTCTTCTTTGCTGTCAACATTTTCAACTTCTTGAGATTTTAAGCTATTGTTTACATACTTTGCTTCTCCTAATTCCTTAGTAGAATTCACCATATTGGTAGCTATAAGTTCATTATTATCAGAAAATTGCCAATTCAAAAATACAGCTGCTCCCAATGCTAATACTAATGCTGCGAGAAGTATTTGACGCTTACCTATACCCATAATGTTTACCTCCATTGTTTATAATTTCATAAAACATTTTATTAAGATTACCTTGTAACACATACTCTTTTGTTAGTAATATTTAATGCTGTTGTAATCGCATTTATCACTCTTTGTTGAATCTTCGGATCATCACCTCCCTCACATACCACAACAACTCCTTTAACTATAGGCTGAACCTCTGTAATTGCAAGAGCCTTTTCTTCTCCATCTGATCCTTTTATCGTTATGTATTTAGTTTCTGAATCATCTGTTTTTTGTTTTCTTTTTAACTCTCCATTCGAAGAATCTTCTGTATCCTCTGTATTCTTTTTACCCTCTGTTGCATAGATTGTTTGTGCTCCACTTTCTATAGTAACCATAACTTTACAATTTCCAGCCCCTTTTATACAAGAAACCATATTTGTAAGATTTTCCTCTAACTGTTTCACATAATCATCTATAGATGATGATTCTGTTTTAATATTAACCTCCTTACCTTTTTTGTCCTGTTTTATAAATCCAGAAAAAAATATTAAACCTATACCTATAAATCCTACAATTATAATAATCTTTTTGTACTTATCATTTGAGCATATATAAGAAACCAAATCTTTTTTACAATCCATAAACATTTCCTCCTTTTTTCACATCTAAATATCAATATATCTCTATATTAAGATCCAATTTTTCTTTTAATTTTTTTCTTACCTCCTCTTTTTTATTCAGATTTTCATTATCTGTATAAATTTTAACTTTACTAATTGATATGCATCCTTTGTCCCTCTTATCCATAATCACATCAATTTTTTTATATTTTAGATTCATATCTTTTAGTTCATCCTTAATAACCCTTTTTATATTCTTAGAAGCTACATCCAAAGATTGCTCATATATATTTTCACTGAGTTTAGATGAATTTATATCCACAAATTTTTTATTTTTAATTTCAAAACTAGTATCTAAATTCATATTAATCAAGGGACCTATAATAACTATAATCATAAACGCCCCAAACACAAATCTTACTATTCTTTCCATTTTTCCATCGGGTGTTATAAACTCTAACATTGTACATGCAATTACAGAAATACAAATTACAACAACCCATTCTTTTACTCCAGACAAATTTAATATCCTCCCCCTGAAACTATAACAATAACTGTTGAAACTATTAATATAGTCATAACACAAAGAAGAATAACAAGTATAGTACTAATAACTTTAGATGACCCTTTTAAAATTTTTGATATTTGTTTTAATTCAAATATATCTCCAATAGCTGAGCATATATTAAGAGAAATCATCCAAATAAGGC
>CAKSGI010000011.1 GCA_934454005.1 uncultured Eubacteriales bacterium
TATGAGGAGATAGCTTTTTTAGCATATTATTTTCACTGGTCTCATGAAGAGATTATGTTATTGGAACACAAGGAGAGAGTTAAGTTTTGCAAAGAAATATCTAAAATAAATAAAAAGATGAATGGTGATACAAGTAAAAACATTTTTGATATTTAATATTTAAGTTAAAGGGAGGGATGAGGATGGATTCTAAATTGGAGTATAGTGGAAGTGTATTTAACGAGATAGTTCTTTCTTTTCACTTTATTGTTATTTTGGGTAAAGAACTTTTTGCATTCCAATCTATTGCTGGAATTGGCATGAAAAGAGATTGTCAGTTTATAAATGAAGGTGGTAGAAATGAATATCCAATTAGACTTTTGGGTCCTCAAACCACTCCTTATAAATTGATATTTAAAAGAGGAATACCTGTAGGTGCTAAAGATTCTCCATTTTTGTCTGATTATTTTTGTAATATGGATGGCTCTTCTTCTAGTACACAATCTAGTAAAAATATAAGAGGGGTTAACGGAGTTATATATGTTCTTAATCAAAATAAAGAAATTAGAGCTGAATATTCTTTTGTAGCGCAGGGCCTTTTAGAATGGTCTGTAACGGATCTTGATGCAATGAATGGAAAAAAACCTCTTATAGAGTCAATGACGATTGTTCATAATGGACTAAAAAGAATACCTGTTAAATATGGAGAAATTAGTAATTTAAAATCTTCGAGATAATATTATTAAATTTAAATTTTTTAAGGAAGTAACAATGTATGTTTGGTGAATATAATTTTAAAACTTTAGTTAATACTTCAAATTTAATAAATATTTCTATATCTATTGTAAACCAAACTGGAATTGGTGTTTTAAATACTAACTTTGGGACATCTATGGATACAGGTTTTTTTAATAATATATTGTTAAAAGGGAATATATCTCAGGAACCTTATTATAATAATTTTACTTACTCTGTTAATAATACTGATCCACAAAGTAATATATCAGATATAGTCGATTTGTTGTTAAAGATAAGAGCATGTCAGAATAGTCAAAACTATTTTGTCAAAAATTTAGCAAATATTAAAAATCAAATTCGTGAACAATTACAAAGAGAATTATTGTTTGCTAAATCTGATCTTACATATAATCAGTTAAAACAGATTAAAAATGTCATTAAAGATGTTTCCTTGAAAAAAGGCGACTTTGATAAATTGTTATTATCTTTATCTCAAGATGTAAAAAAAAAAATAAATAAAAATATAAAATATAAAGCTAATTTTAAAGACTATATATTAAATAATTCACGTAGGGTATACAATATAAACGAAATAGAATCAAATTATAGTAGCCTTACAAGGAGCATTTTAAATAAGAGTCAAAACTCGTATTTGTTAAATACAAACGTAAACTTGGTAAATAGAGAAACTACAACAGATAAACAAATAAGACGAGAAATAAGAGAAGGATTAATAGAAAGGCTTACAAGGGTTTACAAAAAAGATATAGAGAGTTCTGTTCAGGACAGTTATGAGGTTTTGAGCAATCATAAGGTAAGTAAAGAAGTATTAAATAATCTTATAGAAAATTTAAGAATGAACGAAAAGGATAACTATAAAGAGTTAAGACTAGAGGACAAGCAAAAAGAAATAAAGACTATTTTAGTTCGAGAATTGGAAGAAATATATAATACTAGTGCCGAGGATATTTTAAGAGAGACTTTGAAAGATACACAAAAAGTCTTAAAGCAAGAAAAAGTAGAGAAGGAAATTTTAGAAAGGCTAGCAAAAATAACAAATATAGAGTTAAAAACAGCAGCAATAGAGAAAAAGACAAGCATAATCAAAAGATTGTTTGGAAACAGATTGTCGAGGTTATATACAACAAACGAAGTAAATGAAATAGAATCAAATTATAGTAGCCTTACAAGGAGCATTTTAAATAAGAGTCAAAACTCGTATTTGTTAAATACAAACGTAAACTTGGTAAATAGAGAAACTACAACAGATAAACAAATAAGACGAGAAATAAGAGAAGGATTAATAGAAAGGCTTACAAGGGTTTACAAAAAAGATATAGAGAGTTCTGTTCAGGACAGTTATGAGGTTTTGAGCAATCATAAGGTAAGTAAAGAAGTATTAAATAATCTTATAGAAAATTTAAGAATGAACGAAAAGGATAACTATAAAGAGTTAAGACTAGAGGACAAGCAAAAAGAAATAAAGACTATTTTAGTTCGAGAATTGGAAGAAATATATAATACTAGTGCCGAGGATATTTTAAGAGAGACTTTGAAAGATACACAAAAAGTCTTAAAGCAAGAAAAAGTAGAGAAGGAAATTTTAGAAAGGCTAGCAAAAATAACAAATATAGAGTTAAAAACAGCAGCAATAGAGAAAAAGACAAGCATAATCAAAAGATTGTTTGGAAACAGATTGTCGAGGTTATATACAACAAACGAAGTAAATGAAATAGAATCAAATTATAGTAGCCTTACAAGGAGCATTTTAAATAAGAGCCAAAACTCGTATTTGTTTAATACAAACTTAAAATTAGTTAATAGAGAATCTAAAACAGATAGAAAAACAAATTATATCATTAACAAATTACGTGAAAGAGAAGCATCTAATAAAAAATATAAGACTCAAAAAGTAAGTTATGAAAAGATTATTTCAAAGGCATTAAATACTAAATCTAAAATTACTGTAGATGACTTTATCTATAATTTTGAGGTTATTCAGGAAAAGTACAGAGACATTTTAAAAGTATTTGAAAACCGTTATTTAGATAAAAAGATAAATAGACATAGAATAAATACAGTTTTTAGATCATATAGAGGCGATAGGAATAGAGGAAGATTTGGAAATGTTTTAACTTATTTAGTAAATAGTTTTAAAGTTACTGATTCTAGAGAAAACCCAAGTAACGTCAATTTACTTAATGATAGAATATTAAAAAGTATAGAATCTAAAGACTTTATAAATTCAAAAAAATCTTCGAATTCAGATTTTCCTGAATTATATAATGGATCTTATAATTTTGAAAGGGTATATTATAATGATCCTTTTGGTTTTTTATTTAACCAAAAATCTTTAGATAATAACGATTTTCCAAAATTAGTAAATGATCCAGGGAATATGATTTACAAATTACCTATTTCTCAAATAAATCAGTATAAAAAGGATTTGAATAATTTGGATTATGGAGAATCGGCTTTAGAATCTCAAACTTTTGAAAACAATGAAACATTAAATAATACTTATAGAGGAAATTATTTTAGTTTTTCCGGCGATAAGGACTTTGAAGAAAGTACTAGAAAAATGATAGAAGAATATGTGTCTAATATTAATATAGATGTGGATTCTATATCAAGAAAAGTTATGAATCAAATTGAAAAAATGATGAAAACAGAAAGAAGAAGGTTTGGAATATTGAGATAGGAGTAGTTAATTATGCTATATCCTCCGATTACAAAAGCAACGTTTAGATTTTCAAAAGGGAACAAGTGGCAAGGAAAAGATGTACCTGTATTAATGAATCCCTCTAAATTGATTATAAGTTTAAATAAAGAAACTAAAATTTTAGGAGGAACGGGTAGACCTGTGGTATCTAAGATAAGTCAGTCTGCTCAAAGTATTAAAAATATAAGTATGGAACTTATATTTGATTTAGTTGAAAAATTCGAAAAGTCAAGTCAAGTTGGAAAGCATTTATATTCAGCTATAGCTGGAGATAGTGAGTTTCCTGATGATAATACTAGTGTTGAAATGAATAATATACACATTTATAATAAAGATTTATGCTGTTATAAAAATATTTGTGATTCATTTGTTAAAAGTGATGTAGTAAAATTTTCATGGGGGTCTGATATAGAGCTAATAGGGAGAATATCTAATTTCTATTCAGAGTTGAATTATTTTTCTTATGATGGAAATCCACTTAGAGCTATAGTGAATTTGACAATTACTAGAGAAGATGTTGGATTAAAGTAGAAGTTAAAATTGTTTTATAAAAGGAGTGGGATTGTTGTTACACAATAATATAAGTAAGGCCGCCTTTTATATAGCTGTAAAAACAAATAATGGATACAAAAAAACAGGGCCATTTAAGGTTTTATTTAACCCAGCTAAAATTTCAATATATTTAGATAAATTAAATGATGAAGTATACAGTAAAAATAAAAAACAAAATATTATATGTCTTGCAAGGAAAAATCCCAAAATAGATGATAGTAATAACTTTTATGCGGGAATAAATACATCTTCTAGAATGTCATTGAATAGATCAATTTCTATGGAGCTTATGTTTGATTTAGTTGAGTCTTATGAGTATGCGAAGTTTAAAGGAAAAGGTGAATTTTTAGATAACAGTTTTAAAGATGATTCTATAAAAAGTGATTTGGCACAAATAAGTGTTTTTAATGAATCATGTTGTTGTATACCAAAACTCAATGATGCATTTGAAAACTCATATCCAGTTAAATTTATTTGGGGGGCAAATATAGAATTTGTAGGAAAAATAGATAATCTAACAACGATTTTACTTTATTTTTCAGAAAAAGGGTTACCGCTAAGAGCAAGTGTAAGACTTACGATACAAGAAAATGATTTTAGTAAAATATTTTGATATTTATTAGATGATGAGGGGACGTAAAATGAATTTAAATGATTATGAAGATAAATATGAAAATTTTGATATTCCGCTTATGTATGTTAAAGTGTCGGGCAAGAGGATAGAGGATGAAGATTTAGCATATACGGATCTTTATGTCGAAACTACTATGGGGATAGAGGCAAGTCTTTGTAGATTTACAATTGTTGCAAGAAATACACTGTGTACTGATGATGGAAAATTAAAAGTATCGTCATCTTTAAAAGGAAAATTTGATTTGGGAAATGAAATTAGTGTATATATTGGATATAATGATGATTCTAAATTAAAACAGATTTTTGACGGGTATATTACATCTATTAATTTTGAATATACTGGGAGAGAAGAGGTGAGTTATACTATAGAATCAATGGATTTAAAGGTGTTTATGATGAATAACTTTAGATCAGAACTTAAAAAGGATATGAAAAGGTATTCTGATGTAGTATCGGATATACTTAAGAATTATAGTTCTCTTTATAAAAGCAAAAAGATAGATAGAACACAAGAAATAGAAACTTTCATAGAACAGCATAATCAGAGTGATTATGATTTTATTGTTTTTATGGCGAGGAAAATAGATTATAAATTTTTTGTTATAAATGGCGAAGTAAAATTTATTGATTATACCAAGCTAAAAGGGAGCATACTTACAGTATCGCCAGGTAAATATTTATATTCTTTTGAAAGAGAGATATCACTTAACAAACAGTTAAAAAAAGTAGTTGTTAGAACTAATAATGAGAAAAATCCAAACAAATCTATTGAGGGAAGTGCAGTGTCTGTTACAACTGTTGGAAAAGGGAGAAGATCTGGCAGTGAAATAACAAAATTGATTAATGGTACAATGCAAAGGACAATAATAGATAATTCAGTAAAATCAGAATCACAAGCTAAATCAAGAGCCCAGGCAGAGTTAAATAGAATGTCAATGGACCTTGTTTCTGGAGTTTGTAAAATAGTTGGAATCCCAGAACTAGAACCAGGAAAGTTTATTACTGTTAAAAATATAGATTCCGATATAGATAGCGATTATCTTATAACAGGAGTGGAGCACATATTTAATTATGAGGGGTATAAAACTATTTGTAAATTTGGAGCTAACAAAGTATGAGTATATATAATATTATTTCAGAGGATATAAAAAACAATGATATAAATAGAGTATCAACAATAACAGTTGGAGTTGTTACGGATATAAATGATCCAGAAAAGTTAGGAAGAGTAAAGGTAAAGTTGCTTAATAGGACAACATCAAACTATGAAACAGATTTTATAAGAGTTATGACACCTATGTCTGGTGCAAATTGGGGAGCATTCTTTTTCCCGGAAGTTGGAGATGAAGTTTTGGTTGCATTTTGTGATGGAGATATACTTAAATCTTATGTTTTAGGAAGTTTATGGAATGAAAAAAGAAAACCTCCAGTTGAATTGAAAAATAAAAAAAATGACATTAGAGAAATCAAAACTAAAAGTGGACATAGTATAATATTTGATGATGGAAAAGGCGAAGAGAAAATCACGTTGGTAACATCTAAAGGTCTAAATTTATCATTAGAGGATAAAGGCGAAACAATAACACTCTCTGATAAAAATAATAAAAATAAAATTATAATAGATAGTAAAAAAGGGTCGATATCTGTTCAGGCAAGCAAAAGAATAGAACTTTCTACAAATAGTGCAAAATTAATTTTAAATGGTTCAAGCGGTTCTGCGGAACTTAAAAGTGGAAATAGTTTAAAGATAGATAGTAATCGACTTGAACTTCAAGGGAAAAGTGCAGCAGAGATGAATTCTACAGGGCAGACTACAGTTAAATCTTCAGGAATGACAAATATTAAAGGTTCAATAGTTAAAATTAATTGATGTTAGGGGATTCTTATAATGAATAAAGTACAAGGTTGGAAATTTCCTATAGATGTTGATGAGACTACAGGAAAAATTATTACAGTAGAAGGTAATGAGGATATAAAGCAATCTGTCAAGATTATACTTCAAACACAAAAGTTTGAGAGAAAAAACAGACCGAATTTTGGAACAGATATAAACTCTTTTATGTTTGAAAATATTGACTATACATTAATAAATAATATGGCCAAAGAAATTAATAGATCTATTAAGAGATGGGAAAAACATATAGATAAATTATCTGTATCCGTAAGTCAACCAGAAGATAAGTTAGCTACTGTAGACGTTGATGTGAGTTTTATAACTGATATTTTGCCAGCAAAAGAAAAAGTAAAAGAAAGTTTTAGCCAAGATAGTATTAAAAGATAATTTACAAAAAGGGGGACAAAGTTTTGCATAATCCTATTATAGATAAGAGAAGCATAAATGATATAAAGGATCAAATAAAGATTTTAGCTAAACAGTATGTCCCTGAATGGAAATATGATTTTAATGATCCAGATGTAGGGGCTGTTTTTTCAGAAATATTTGCGAGCATGTTTGAAAATACAATAACTATGTTTAATAAAACACCTTACAATTATTATATTACTTTTTTGAATATGTTAGGAGCTAAACTATTACCCCCTATTTCGTCTACAGGAATGATTACGGTAGATTTAGTACCAGAAACAAAAGGGATATTTATAAATAAAGGTACATCGGTTTATGCCTCTGCGGATAACGAAGAGGGAAGAGTTTATTATGAGACTATAGAATCTATGTTTGCAATAGATTTAAATATAGATTCGATTTTTGTGACGAATGCTAAAAATGATTCTATTTCTAAAATTTATGATATTAAAACCGAAGAAAAACTTTTGCCGTTTAAAATATTTGATAATAATGAATTTAAAAATTTGCAATCACATGAAATATATTTTGAAGACAGCAGCATATTTGAAATTAATAGTAAGTCTAATATTATATTTAAGTTTCATGATGTTAAATCTCTTAAAAATGATAAACATTTAAATGATATATTTTCCGATGATAAAAATATTGTTTGGCAGTATTATAATGACTTAACTTGGAAGACAATAAATAATGTGGAAAGAATTGATGATGGAATTAAACTTGTAGTTGAAGATGAAATAGATAAAAAGAAACAATTTGGAAAAGAGTCTAATTTTATAAGATGCATATTAAAAAAAATTCCGGATGATGAAATAAAATTGACAGGAGTTTCATACTTAGCGCAATCATCAAACCTAGAACCAGATGCTTTGCTTTCTGGAATGACAGAATTAGCAGATACAGACTTTTTCCCTTTTGGTGAACAGTATAGTATTTATACAGACTTTTACATATCTTCAAGAGAGGCATTTGTAAAAAAAGGTTCCAATATAACTATAAATATAGATATGAAATTTGTAAAAGTAAAATTAGATATTGTAGAATTTAAAGATACTACAAATTATAGATATGTAATGTCAGAAATTGACTTTAAGGAACAAAAGGAATCTGATATAGAAATTGAAAAAGTTTCTTGGGAATATTGGAATGGAAAAGGATGGGCAAGATTATATAGTAATAACGATAATGAAGATTTTTTCTTATTTAAGGATGATGAAGAAAAAAAATCTATAAAATTCGTTTGTCCGAGTGACATGGAATTGATTACATTAGGGCCACAAGAAAGCTGTTTTATTAGGGCGAGAATATTAAAAGTTAAAAATCAATTTAGCAACTTGGGAAGTTATATCACTCCTTGTATAAACAAAATCTCTATAGATTATGAGTATGTAAATAGAAGCATAAACTGTAAAAATATTTATGTTAAGTCCAATGTGGAGGATAGGTTAATTAAATTTAAAGGTGATACTATAATTACGCTATTAAAAAAATCTCTTTGTGATCATCCAACAATGTATTTTTGTTTAGATAATCCTATATTTCATGGACCAGTAAAAATATTATTTGATATTGAACCTGGAATGTATAGAAACTTGCCCTCATTAAGATGGGAATATTATTCAAAAGATAGCCAGGGCAACTTTAAATGGAACAATTTAGATATATTAGATTCTACAGAAAACTTGTCTAATAGTGCTATAGTATCTATAATAGGAAAAAGTGATTTTGAAAAAACTAAAATTTTTGGAAGAGAAGGATATTTCATTAGGATAGTTAATCATGATAATGAATATTATAAAGAATTAAAATCAGTTCCAGTTATAAACGGGATTTATATTAATACTGTTCAGGTTTCACAATCAGAGACTAGAATTCCAGAATATTTTTCAATTGATAATATGCAAGCTAATAAAGTTTGTAAGCTTTCTTGTGATAATATATTAAGTGTTGAGGTATGGGTAAATGAATTTGGGAGTTTATCTGATTTAGAGGAAGAGATAATTAGGTCAAATGAGGGTTCGTATATAATTGAATACAACGATGAAGGGAGGATATCTGAATTTTGGGTGAAATGGGAGCCTAAAAGCAATATTGCAGCAGCGTCATTAAACGAGAGAGTATATGAAATAAATTATAATAAAGGAACAATTACTTTTGGAAATGGGAAACATGGTAAAATACCAACAAGTCAAGATCAACAGAGTATTAAGGTTGAGTATAGTATTTCTTCTGGGAGGTTGGGAAATATTGGAGCAGAAGAGATTCAGGGATTTTCAGATGCTATTCCATACGTTAGTTCTGTGAAAAATATTAAACAGTTTGTCGGTGGAGTAGATATGGAGGATGTTTCTGCAGTGGCTAGAAGAATGTCGAGTAAACTATCCGGGATGAATAGAATAGTTTCTCTTGATGATTTTGAGTTAGCAATACGATGTAATGACAGAAATATCTATAAAGTAAAGTGTATGCCTCATGTTGATAATTTAAGTAAGAGTTCAGTTGGAATGATATCTATAGCTGTTTTACCTAAAGATTACATGCAAGGGTATGAAAAGTTTTTGATTATAAAGGATCGAATTCGTGATTTTATAAAGAGTGCGGCACCAATAACTTTATCAGAGGCTTCAAAAATAAATATTTTTGAAGTTATGTATGTAGAAGTGGCTGTAAAAGTAAATTTGGTTATAGATGATTATAATTATTACCAAGAGTTATATCAAAATATATATAATAAACTTGAGATATTTTTAGATCCTATTACAGGAAATTTTGATCAGAAAGGTTGGGAGATAGGAAGTTTTCCAAGAAAAGAATCTATTTATAATTTTATTAAACTTACTAAGAATATAAAATTGATAAAGTCGGTAGATATTTTTACAAAAGCCGTAACTTTAGAAGGAAAAAAAGATATAGATTTAGAAACTATTAATAATCAATATTTTGTTGTTCCTGTTTTTGGAGAACCTGAAATAAATATAATGGTTAATTGATTTAAAGGAAGTTTTTAATATGATAGACTTAGAAAATTTCAACAAACAAAAATTTGAGGACATAGTAGATACCGCAAAAAAACAGATATCTTATTTAAGTAATGATTGGACTAATGTTCAGTTGTCAGACCCAGGGATTACGCTTATAGATTTATTTGCATGGCTTAAAGTTCTGCAACATGAAAAAATGAACAAAATTTCTATTAGTAGTAAGTACAGATTTTTAGATTTATTGAATATAAAAAAGATACAAAATAAAGGCTCTAACACGTTACTAAAAATTTCGAATATTTCTAAAGACCAGATTATACCAAAAGGGACTAAATGGTTTGCGAATGACTTGATTTTTGAAAATAATGAGGAAGAGTTTGTAATAAGTTCAAATATTGTTAGTGTAGATTTTGAAAATGATCAGTTTAATGCAAATGTTATTTATAATGAGTTTGATAGAAAAAGAATATTCTATTTGTTTGGAGAAGAGTTCAAGTCTTATGGGAAAACTCCTTATTTTAAGATTAATTTTGACTCACCCCTACAGAATGGTTCAAAATTTAATTTATATTTTGAAGTGTTTTTAGATAATAAGTATATTAGAAATCCAATTAAGGAGCAGGATGATTTTGTTGAAATGGCTAAGGTCGAGTGGGAACTTTATGGTTTAAAGGATGGTATAGTTGGATGGCACAAATTAGATGTTATTTGCGATGATACACACAATTTTTTGTTTTCTGGCACGATTAGTTTTAATTTAAATGTGTGTATGGAGAAATTTGAGGATAAATTTTCAATAAGAGCAAAATTAGTTTCTCAGAAGTACGATTTTCCACCTAGGATAATAAATATATTAACAAATGTTTTTAGTGTTACACAAAGAAGCACATTATGTGAAAATATTATCTTAAAAAGAAAAAATATATTAACAAATAGAATGGCGAAAGTTAAAAGTCATTTATCTTTATATGGGAAACATGTTCTTTATGTAAAAGAAAAAGATGGTTGGAAATCTATATCAGATTATACTGTTGCTAGAGATATACATGCAGGAGAAACTAAATTTGAAATTAGCGAAAATGTTTTTAAATCGGTTTTAAAATTGAAGAATGATGAACCTGCATTAATGATAGTAAGTTATGATGAATCTATAAAAGATAAAATGATAATAGGATCTGGAACAGGAATATCGGACCAGGAGTATGGTATTAATATTGATAATATATTATATGATGATTTTGAAATAATGGTTGGAAACAAAAATAATGACGAAATTATATTTGAAAAATGGAATAAGGTAAACGATTTATATACGTCTGATAAATATGGAAAAGATTATATTTTGGATTGTGACGACTCTAAAATTATATTTGGTGATAATGAATACGGGATAGCGCCAAGAAAATTGAATGACAATATAGTTTTAATTGGTTTTTCAATTACGTTAGGAAAAGGTTCTAATATAAAATCAGGAATTATAAACAAGGTTAAAAGTGAAAACCCAGAAATTAAGAAATTTATTATAAATCAGATAGTGAGTGCGAACGGTGGAATGGATGCAGAAAGTTTTGAGGACATGGAGAGTAGGGCGGCCAAAGTTCTTGAAAATAATAAAAGAGCCATAACAATAGAAGACTATGAACATATTGCTAGAATGACACCGGGATTAATTCGGAGCAATATTAAAGTATTACCGTCATATGTAGGAGAAAAAAGGAAAAGTAATAATCGAAATTATGTTACAATAGTTGTAAGAGGTTCGGGACAGAGGAATATGTGTTTGAAGGGTTATAAAGAAAATATAAAAAATTATGTTGATAAATATAGATTAATAAATACAGAGGTCAAGGTTGTTGAACCGATTTATATAGGCCTTGACATTGGAGGTCAAATTGTTGTAAATTCTTATTATAGAGAAAGTGCTAATGATATTATCAACAGTATTAAAATTTTTGTTGAAAAAGTAAATGATGATTGCGGTTCTACATTTTATTATGGAGATTTATTTGGTATGTTGGATAGACTTAATAGTGTTTCGTATATAGATAAACTTTATGTAGAACCTGTAGGTGATTACCTAGAAAAAACTTTATCTGATGATATAATAATCCCACCTAATGGAATGTATTATATAAGAAACTTAAACTTAAATTATATTAATAACTCGAATATTTATTAATTAAATGGGGGTGATATTTTGGCTTTTGGCATAAAATACTTTGTATTAAATAAATCAAGTGATTGGAAAGAAAGGAGCGTTATAGATAATCTTCACTTTAATGAAGACAAACTTATTTCAAACGCTAATACAGATAAAGGTGTTTATATTTCTGCATCATTTGATAGTTTACAAAGTGAAAATATTTGGCATAGATTAAGGCTGGAAGCGAATAGACCTCAAAATGTTGTAATTCAATTAAAATTATATGCAAGTGATTCTTTGTATAGTATGATTCCAGGAAAATCGGAATTTGGGGATGAAGAAGTTTTAATAGATGATTATTTATTAGACGATAATGTGAGCATTGATGATAAAATAAAATTATTTGATTATTTAGGTGCTAAGGAATTTGAAAATCCAAATGATCTAGTTCTATTTGAATTTAAGGGTAGATATATGTGGATTTGTCTTGAGATTACGAATTATAATAAGAATATAGCAAAAATTAGTGAAATTAAATTGGAGTTTCCTGGATTTTCATTTGTGGACTATTTGCCTCAGATATATAGAGGGAATAATAAAAATTCTTTTTTGTCTAGGTTTTTATTTATATTTCAGTCATTATACACGGATCTTGAGGATGAAATAGACAAAATGCCGAGCCTGTTTGATCCTATACATGTAAATGAAGAATTCTTAAGTTGGATTACAGAATGGTTTTCTATAAAAGATAGATATATATGGGGGGAAGAAAAGCTTAGATTATTACTTTGTAATGCGATTGATTTGTATAAAATAAAAGGGACTAAAGAATCGATAAAGAAAATAGTTGAGATTTATATAGGAAAAACTCCTATAATAATAGAGCAATTTGAAGTTATAGAAAATGAATATTATAAAAAATCTAAAAAACATATTGAAAATTTATTTGGAAATAATAGCTACACTTTTAGCGTTATTATAAAAGCAGACAAGCAAATTACTTCTGATATGTATCTTGAATTACTAAAAATAATTAATAGATTTAAACCTATAGATACGATTTGTAATCTGGTTATTTTGAATAATGAGATTTATCTTGATTACCACTGCTATTTAGGACTAAATTCTTATATATCTCCGAATAAAAGTATCATACTTAATGATCAAAATGAAGCGCTAACAAAATTGATAATTGCAGATTCAGATGATTTAAAATAAATTGTAAGATTTATTATATAAAAAACATAACAACTCTTAATGAAAGAAGGGTATATATGAACAATAAAGAATATTATTCTTGTGAAAGAAATCATTACTTTTTTGGAAAACTTATGACAGTAAGGGACTTTGAAAATGAGCAGGTCTATCTTAATTCTAAACGGCGCTTAGGAAATAGAATGCTCAATGGTGCAGGGATTGTTTGTGGACTTGATATTATAATGGTCGATAGTAGGACTATATCTTTGGAATCTGGAATGGCGATAGATTATGAGGGAAGAGAAATAGTAGTTGCAGAGCCAAATGTTAAAAGACTTAATGTAATCAAAGGTTTTGAGGAAAACAGAGAAAAAGGATATATGTATCTTTGTTTAAAGTATAAAGAAGAACTGAAAGAAAGTACTTTTTCTGTTGCAGGTTCTGGCAAAGATAGTGGTTTAAGCCAAGAGTATAATAGAGTTAGTGAAAGTTATGATTTATTTTTAACATCTAAGGAGCCATCACCTTATTTATTAAACTTAAATAATCTTATGTTTAGCGATATAGTTGTTTACGATGAAAATGGAATTAAATTAACAATTCAAATTCCCAAATACACTAATCCTAATAGTATTATGAAATTTTTTGTTTTACTTGAAAAAAATAATGTATCATTACCTGTAAGTTTTGAATTTGATATACAAGGAGATCTATTTAAATCTGTTAATGGACAAACACAATCTAATATTAGTTATCAAGAAACAGAAGTCTCAACTTACAAAAGAATAAAGAAAGAATATTATATGGAATGTGATGCTATATCTGAAGCGGTTACAGATATTGTGATAAATAAAGATAGTTTTTCTATTAATATTGGAAATAATAAAAATAGTTTGGACAATGATATCAAGCATTCTATTACTGTAACGGAACGTAGGATTTATGATGTTATAATAGATAATTATTATTCGATGCATTTTGATGAAATAACTGAAGTTAAAGAGGACCAAAATATATATTTAGCTAAGTTTTATATAATTTCAAATCAGTCGACATATGTAATAGAGAATATTGAAAAAAATCCTTTTAATCAATATCTATTAAATAATGATCTTTTAAATGTTTTACAATTAGCAACTGATAGTATTTATATAAAACATGAAAATAATACTTTAAATGATAAGATAGAAGAGTCTTCAAATTCAATATTACCAGCGGAGATATCTAATATTGATTCAGAAAATATTGTTACTGGCGTAGAAAGGATAAATATGGGATTTTATCCTAAGGTAGGAAAACCATATTATTCATACGAATTTATCCATGGTCTGGGATATGGTAGAATAGGAGTTATTACCGCTATTGAAAATAAAGCGAATTATTTGAAGAATGATGAAAACATTCTGATATTTGGTGATGCAGAAATATTTAATAGTGAAGATGTTCAGATGTCAACACCTTTGGCTAAAGTTGGAGCTATTGTAAATCCAGACAAAGGAACAATGAAATTAGGAGTAAAACTTTTAGAAAAGACGACTGAGCAAACAATTGATGTTAGATGGTGGGCATTTAAACCTAAAGAAAAAGATTTGTTTGATGAAGATATAATTGTAGATGATAAAGTAAATGTTGTAATAACGCCAAATACAGTTAGAACTAGACCGTTAGAGCAAGTTAGATTTTCAGCTAAAGTAGAGGGTTCAAGCAATCAGGGGGTTATTTGGGAAGTCACAGAAGATGGCGGAGGAAAAATCGATAAAAACGGTTTATATACAGCACCACCAAAAGAAGGAGTTTATGAGATTAGAGCTAAAAGTGTAAAGTTTGATAATAAAGTTGATTCAGCGTATGTTGTAGTTACTGCAGAATAGACGAAAATATCCCAAAAAGTTAAACTTTCTGGGATATATAATTAATATATGTTAAGCAAAGTTTTAACAGCTGTTTCATCAGGTAGTTTTATTAGTGTTCCTGCTATGAGCTGTGAATCAGCTTGCAAATTGTTGAATGATTTAATAGTACTTATAAAATCTTTAGAACTATAATTGTTGGTGCAAATAGAATCAAAAGTATCTCCATATTGTACAATATAGTCTGTAAATGTTATGTCGGTATCTGCTGATATAGATAAATCTATAGGAATTTCAGGTTCTTCTTTTTCGGGAATGGATATTGTATTTTCAATAGGATTTTCCTGCTCTTGATTATACACATATGTTGTATTACCTAGTGAGAATGAGTCTATAGGTATTTTTTTATTATTTATATTGGTTGCCCAAAAAATTAGAAAAATTAAGAGTGTAAGACTAAGACATGAACCGCAAATCCAGGAATATCTTTTAATTTGTTTTTTGTGTTTTTTGTAAAAGTTTGTGTTGAAAGTTTTTATAAATAAGGATTTTACAGGTTTAATTAGTTGACTGATTTTATTTTGAAAATTACCATTTGTGCAAGTGCTTTCAATTTTTTTAAGTTCGATAATTAGTTGAGGAATTGAAGTGAAAAGTTGTTTTTCGCACTTTTCAACAATAATTTTGATTTGGCTATTGTATTTATTTTTAAGTTCGTTACTTAACATTAGACGTATTATGTTTGCTATTTTAACAAATACTATTTTGTTTGATGAATATTTATCATTAGATAAAACCTTATCAAGGTTATATACTATTTGCACATTTTCATTATCATCAATACAGATGTTATCCAAAGATATTACAGATAAAAATGCATAAAGAGGAAGAGAAGATATGCTATCTAATTTGATTAGAATAGAGTATAATATTTGAAATCTTTTTTCTAGACTATCAGTAAGCCTGGATGTGTGATATTTATTTGCAATGTTTTCAGCTTTAATATATTTGAAAACTATATAAAAATACTGATCAGATGCAAAAAAATTTGAAATATCTTTGTTTTGAGATTCCTTATACTTAGAATAATATGAAAAGAAATCTTTAAAAAATCTTAAATTATATTTGTTGTATTGAAATCTGTTTATTATATATAAATTTTCTGGGTTTATATCATTTTTTAAAGATGCAATCCAAACGCTACATGTTAATTCATTGGATAAAGTTCCAACTATATTGTAATTTGATATGTCAAATATGTTATTTTTCATGAATCTTCCCACCTTCATAAGCTATTCTCAATTATTATATACCTAATGATTAGAATAGTAAATACAAATACCAAGAAGGCAAAAAGAATAGGAGAAAAAATTATGAGTAAAAAATATATAGTTGTATCAGTAACTATAAGTATAATTATATCAGTTTTAATGTGTATATCTGTGTTCAATAAAAAAACAGACTTAGAAAATATTGTTGATACATCGGTTGATAAGAACTTTAACATTTATGAGCTTAATTATAATACCCAAACAGAAAAGTTTAGGTTAATAAAGGCCGATAAACATGGGCATATAAAAGCATATGAAGATTTTGATAGTGTAGGTGAAAACAAAGAAATTAATTATGACCAGATTGAAGTTGATAGTTATGGAAATATTTTTGTTAAAGTTACAGAAATAAATAATACAGTCGAAAAAAACTTAAGGCCTATACTAAAAGAAAAAGTATTAATGTATGATAATAATTTAAATTTTATTAGAGAAATTGTTAGTGTTGATTTTTCTAATAGATCTGATACTGTAGAAAAAACATATATTTTTAACTATCAGGTTATGAATAATAAAATAAAGATTTTTTGCAGGGATGGTAATAATTATGAAATTTTATCTGCTAATATAAATGAAGATCAACCTCCAGAGGTTGAACATAAGTTTACTATTATTCCGGATATAAGTTCTATGGAAAATGTGAAATGGGTATCAGATATAATGGTTTCTTCTACCGGAAAAATTGTATATAGTGATTATGTTGGCAGACTGTACATTTCTGATGGAGATGGATTTAAACATATTAATGATATTGTAAGTGATAACAAAATTTTTTCATCTGCATTTTCTTTAGATTCAGATGACAACTTATATTTTACAGATATTATAAATATGGACTATTATCAGTTGAATTTAGGAAATTTAAATATAAATAAATTATATAACAAAGATTCGATTATAAATGCAAAAAAGAATATAAGGTTTGCTGATTCTACATATGTAAACTATGTTGAAGATGGAGAGTTTTATGGGATGCTAAGGACATCTGATAATACTCAATATATTAGCTTTGGAAAAACGGAGACATATATAGATCGATTAGTTGGTAATGATATACATTTTAAAATTTTATTTATTTTAATATCCTCTGCAATATTGTTTTTAATTATTCTTGGGATTATAAAGGTAATACTAAAATTAAAATCGAGAGCTTTTTTAACATTAAAAATAATGTTGAGATTTTTGCCAGCATATATGATTTCAATGGGTGCATTGTTTGTTATTCTTATTTATATGTTAATTGAACGAAATAGCAGCATTTTACTTGTGGGACAAGCTACAAATGCTAAAATAGCTGAAGAAAATATTAATGGCGATTTATTTAAAAAAATTAATTCAAATGAATCTTACTTATCGGATGAATTTGATAATGTGAGAAAACAAATTGATAGGGCTTATAAAAGAGCCTATGAATATAGTACTCCTAAGCTTGATTATATAATGTCTTATGTTGAAAACAATGGTGTTTTATTTAGAAATTTTATGGTTGGAGATAGTCAAGATTTTTTTGCTTCTGATGAACAGGTTAATTTTCTTAATAGAGCATCATCAATTGTTCCGATCGATTATAGTTTAGATGAAGATACTGTAAGTAGGTATTATTCATTATGGGATGTGATAAAAAGTGGAAAAACTCCTAGTACAAGTGATTTAAGCTTTATAGTGAACGATAATCACGGAGAATGGTTAGTAAGCTGTGAACCTATTTATGATTCCGAAGGTCAAGCAGTGGGTTTTATAGGTAGTAGTATTAATAAATGGGAAAGTCAGGATGTGTTTTTTTACAAAACTGTAGGTTTTGTTACTATTGCATTTTCAGTAACTGTTATTATAACTTTTGTCTATTTTATAGTTGTTTTGAAATTTGCATTTTTGCCACTTAAAGAGTTAGATAAGGGAGTTAAAAAGATAGGAGAGGGAAAATGGGACACTAAGGTTAATATTAAATCGCGTGACGAGTTTGCTGAAATAGGAAACGGATTTAATATGATGACTGACAGAATTAATAGATATGTTTCTAGTTATGCAGAGCTTAATCAGATATATTTTAAGTTTGTTCCGAGTGGATTGATTAAATTATTAGGTAAAACAGATATATTGGGTATAAATTTAGATGATAGGAATCACGAGCTAGTTAGTGTTTTAACTATTAAATTTGATGTGAAAAAGGAAAATTATTTAACTATAGAAAACATGAATGATTATTTTCAAAGGACAAATCAAAAATACATGATGCTTTTTGATACTGTTAGAGAAAATAATGGAATTATAGAAAAATTTGATGCTTTTGGTATGACAGTATTATTTTTAGGAAATCCATTTCATGCTGTAACGGCGTCTATACAATTTGTGGAGCAACTTTCATTAGATGATTTTAAAAATAGTTTTAGAATAGCACTAGGGGTAGCAGATGCAACAATAGGAGTGATGGGTGATAATTCAAGAATATCAATATCGATAATTTCTGAAGAACATTTACTTATGGACTATGTTTGTGATTTTCTTGACAAAGTGAAAGTTAAGCATTTTGCACTCCAGTCTATGATAGATGCTATTGAGGACGATTCAATTAGTGATATTTACAGATTTATAGGGCAAATTAAGCATCCGTTAAGGAATAAACCGGTAAAGATATATGAATTTATAGATAATAATATTCTGAATAAAAAGAAACTTTATATAGAGTTAAAACCTTTATTTGAACAAGGAGTTAATAATTATATAAATGGAGACTTTTTTAAAGCAAGGAGAATATTTTCAGAGGTGCTTAGTTTAAATGAATCTGATAGTATGGCTATGTATTATTTAGGTTTGTGTGATAATTTAAATTACCAAATGATTAAAGACTGGAAGGGATATTTATTTTAAATTAGGGTGGTGCTTGTATGGATAATGATTTCCTTAATAAAATTGAAAATGAATCAAGTAAACAAATTGATAAATATAAAGAAATGCCCAAAAAATTAGAAAGTTCTACCAAGAATATAGGAACGAAAATCACAGAATTTTTAACTGGTCTTTTAAAAAGCCCTTCTGAAAAGAAGGACTATATAAGAATAGGAAAAATATATATAGCAAAAAAGTTTGTTTTAATTTTTAGTTTAGTTGTTGTTATTGTGATATATTTATTAACAGCGTTTTTTTTTCCTTGGGCTAATGGAAATTTGTGGCCAGCAAGTGTTAAAATAAATAGTTCTAAATTTTCTAGTTTTTCCGGTAAAAAGGTTAATGTTAAAGATCAGGCAGGAGTTACTATATATAAAGGAGAAATGATATCTGGGGCTATTACGGGTAAGGGAACTCAGTATGGTCCTGATGGTACGTTGGTTTATGAAGGAGAGTTTTTAAATGGTAGTTATTCTGGTCAGGGAAAGCTTTATAATAGTTTAGGAAATATAATATATAAGGGCGGATTTTTGCAAAATCTTTATGATGGTGAAGGTGAATTGTATGATGATTTTGGAAAAATTCAATATAAAGGCATGTTTGAATCGGGACAAAGATCTGGAACAGGAATAGAGTATAGTTTAGATACCGGTAATGAAATTTATTATGGTGAATTTTTAAATGATTTACGTGACGGAAAAGGGACAGAGCTTTTTGAAGATGGACAAAAAAAATACGAAGGAGATTTTTCTTCAGGAGAGTATGGTGGAATAGGTAAATTATATTGGAATAATGTTCTAAAATATTTTGGAGGATTTGCAAATGGGTCGTTTGATGGAGAGGGAACTTTGTTTGAGGAAAATACAGGTGAGAAATTATTTAAAGGATCATTTGCGTCAGGAGTATATGATGGGTATGGAACGTTATTTGATCCTAAAACTTCTAAAGTTATCTATCAGGGAAAATTTGAGGGAGGAAAACGTGCTGGAGAAGGAACATCTTTTGACAAACTAGGTGCAGTTTCTTTTTCTGGAAAGTTTAAAGATGATAATATAAATTATTTGGATTATTTGGGAGCTAAGCTGGATGATGTAAAAAAGGAATTTGGAAAAGAAAATTATAGAGAAGTTACAAATGATAGTAGACTTATACTTACTTATTTAGGTGTAAATACATCTATAGTTTTTAAATCGGATGAAGATAGTGGTGATTATATATGTGAAAAAATATTATTAGGTAATAAGGATACATTTATGGGGTTAAAATCTGATAGTACTAAAAACGATATTATAAATGTGCTGGGGACTCCTTATTCGTCAGTAGATTATAATTTTGCAAAATATTATGATACAATTTTTAAGCAATTATCTGTAGATTTAAAAAGTGGAGAAAAAGCACCAAGTGATAAGTTTTTGATGGATCAATATTATATTAGGATTTATTATGATAAGGATAAGTCAAAATATCTTAGTGTAGAGATAGCTATATAAATAAAGCATATATTTATCTTGAATTAACAAATAATTTAATGCAAATTGACTTTTCTGTTTTCAAGATATATAATTAGTACAAGTATAAATTAGATTAGGTGGTTTTATGAAAAAAATAAATGTTTTTAAAAGGTTATTTAGTATAATAGCTGTTATATTAATAACAACAATAACTATATCTATTGTTATTGTTGCGTTTGCCGAAGAGTCTAATAAAGAAAACACCTCATCTGAGCCTGCTTCAACTGTTTCAGAGTTGTCTTCTTCTGAGATTGATAAAATATTAGTAGACGTAAAATCTGGCAGTAATAAAAATTGGGATGATATAATTTCAAAAATGAATGATGTTATTAATATGGCAATTCTAACAAATAATGATGATCTTAAACAGTATGCAGAATATATAAAACAAATGTGTGAGCTGCAAAAACAATTGGATACAATTAATGAGTCTATATCTGTACTTAAAGCAAAAAATAGTGATATTGCATCACTGGATAAAGAAGTTCAAAACATTAGCAAAGGGACAAGCATGGATGCTGATGATATGCAGGGTGTTATATCGGATAAAGGACTAAGTTTGTTATCGGATATTGATATGAGCAAAGTTACAGAGGATCTAGGAAATGTTCCTGGGATGGAAACAGTTTTAAATGATCCGGCTTCAGCAACAGATTCACAAAAAGCGTTAGTTGAGGTTATACTATTGCAGAGTGCTATTGACAAAGAACTTTTAAAGGATGATCAAATAGATTCTGCTAAAGGC